>JAIWNO010000213.1 GCA_020216785.1 Desulfomonile sp. | reverse complement strand
ATACCCATCTCCGAGGCGAAGCCACGGAGTGTTCACCGAAGCCGACGACTTTCATGATTCGTTGTGCCCCATCATCACGGGGCATGGTCGTTGGTATGAGTACGCCTGCAAGAGCCGTGTTTTCCCGCATACCTTCAAATGAGGCGCTGCCCACGGCTCGGAACTCCACGCTCTGCAAATTTGTTCAAGCGTCACCTGAACGATAACCCGCGAAAGTCTTTCCAACATAGCCAATTATAATCCTTTATCTGACAAGCGTTTCCGCGGTAGGCCTTCGGAGAGCCGCACCGGGAGCCGATCCCGCCGGGTACTTCCTTGACTTTTCTTTGAAAATCGGATATCTTAACAAAACCTCATTTTGAAAAGCCGACTTAGGAACTTTTGCTTTTACTCCGTTCTAGGGATGGGTGTAACGCGGAAATGAAATCGTCTAAATTAGCGGAGAACTTTCCGGCGGTCGTGCCTATTCTTCCATTGAGGGATATGGTCGTCTTCCCGAACGTGCTGATCCCGCTCTTTCTCAAGGGGACGCGAGTAGTCAAACTCGCTGAGTCCGTCGCGGGCGGGGAAAACCTCGTGGGTTTGTTCTATCAGAAGGTGAGGAATCGTCTCAACTTCCTCGGCGACGAGATCGCGTCCGTCGGCACGCTTGCCAGGCTCCAGCAGGTGGTGCATCTTGACGGCGGCGGCGTGAAAGTCATCGCCGACGGTATTTGCCGCATTCGTCTCACCAACCAGATGCAGCAAGACCCATATCTCATGGGGGAGGTGGACCTGATTGAGGAGCAGTACGAGCCTCATTCAGCTATTGAGCCCCTCGTACGGAGCATGGCCGCGTTGTTCCGTCTTTCCGTCAATCTGGGAAGGCCTATCGGAGAACACGTGAAGGGCATGATCGACCGGGCCGCTGATCCGGGCAAGCTGGCCGACATTATCGCGGCGTACCTGCCGCTCAAGGCTATGGTAAAGCAGACCCTACTCGAGTGCGAAGACCCGGTGGACCGACTCATCAAAGTATCTCATTACCTGAACTCGGATGTGGAGGCGCTCCAGTCCAAACCGCCCCAGACGGTCAACGAGGCGATTCAGAGCGCAGCCGCAAGCCGGCGCCACCGCGAAATGAGCCTCCGCCAGCAAATGCGATCCGCGCAGCGCGACGTCGATGCTCAGGATGACCCCCATCAGTCGGACCTCCAGGAGTTCCACCAGAAAATACGGGACTCGGGGATGCCCGAAGAAGTCGTGGAAGTAGCCACACGCGAGCTCCAGCGGCTCGAGCGCATTCCGCCGCACTCGCCGGAATACACTGTAGCGCGCACGTATCTGGAGGTGCTCACTGCATTGCCATGGAACGTCACGACAACCGACAATCTGGATATCAACCGTGCAGAGCGTATCCTCAATGAGGACCACTACGATCTGGCGAAGGTCAAGGACCGCATTTTGGAGTTCCTCGCAGTGCACAAGCTCAAACCGGGCAACAAGGGCCCGATTCTGTGCCTGTCGGGACCTCCGGGAGTGGGCAAGACATCGCTGGGCAAGTCGATTGCACGGGCGCTCGGGAGGGAGTTCATCCGGATTTCACTCGGCGGCGTGCGTGACGAGTCGGAGATCCGCGGGCATCGCAAGACCTATATCGGCGCCATGCCGGGACGGATCATCCAGGAGATTCGGCGCTGCGGCACAAAGAACCCGGTGTTCATGCTCGACGAAGTCGACAAGATCGGCCAGGACTTCCGTGGCGATCCCGCGTGTGCGCTGTTGGAAGTGCTCGACCCCGAGCAGAATAACGGCTTTGTCGACCACTATCTGGACGTGCCGTTTGACCTCAGCAATGTGATGTTCATCGCCACGGCCAACCAGCTCGATCCTATTCCGCCCGCGCTGCGGGACCGTATGGAAGTGATCCGCATCTCGGGGTACACGGATGAGGAAAAGGAAAAGATCGCGGAGATGTTCCTTATCTCCAAGGCCCTTACTGAGAACGGAATCAGCGAGCACCCGATTCGGTTCACGTCGGACGCGGTAAGATTCGTGATCAGCTCGTACACCCGTGAGGCCGGGGTGCGCAATCTCGAGCGTGAAATCGGCGCCATTTGCCGCAAGATTGCACGTGAAATCACCCAGGAAAAGCCGCCGCGCACCGAGGTAACACCCGCCGTGGTGGAGGAGCTTCTAGGACCACCGCTATACTTCTTTGACCTCGCCGAGGAGGACGATCAGATCGGCCTTGCCACGGGGCTTGCGTGGACGGAAACCGGCGGGGATATCATTTTCGTTGAAGTTTCGGGGTTCAAGGGCGGCAAGGAGCTTACCATGACCGGCTCCTTGGGCGACGTGATGCGGGAGTCCGCTCGGGCAGCGCTCAGCTATCTCCGGCATACATGCGCCATGCACGGAATCGACGAGCAGGTCATGGCGGACACGGAACTCCACATCCACGTTCCTGCAGGTGGAATCCCGAAAGACGGACCGTCCGCAGGGATAACTATTGCGGTGGCATTGGCCTCCTTCTTCACAGGCATCCCGGTCCGCCGCGACGTGGCGATGACCGGTGAAGTTACCTTGAGAGGCCGCGTGCTCCCTATCGGCGGAGTGAAAGAAAAGCTTTTGGCTGCACGCCGGGCCGGCGTAAGGGAGGTGATCCTCCCCGAAAAGAACCGTGCCGGTCTGCGCGATCTTCCACCTTATGTTCTTGAGGACATGCGGATCCACTTCGTGACCCACGTAGGCGACGCGATCGCAATAGCCCTCACCGCGTCAGCGGAGCCCTCCTGCAATGGCCGGGCCGCACAGCCGGCGCTGCCGATGCTGCCTGACGAGCGTGCGGGTTACGCTGTGAAAACCGGGAACGAGGCCTCGCCGGAATAACAGCTCGGTGAGCTGCCGCCCCCGAGGGCGCATTGTTCAGCCAAATTCCGTGAGCTGAAGAAACTGTTTCAAAACGCGGAAAAAGGTTGAAATCGTAGCACGATCGAGCCTGAAATGCGTCTTTGTTCCCTCACCCCGACCCTCCTCCAGTGGGAGAGGGGGCATGTGGAGCCGATTTGCGGTCCCATCCCCCAGAGGAATGAGGATTAGGGTGAGAGGTCTTCGTGCTACGATTTCCCCGAGCTAGGAATGAGGGTCATCGAACCCGGCTGCGGCACGGGCCGGCTGACAGAGCTGCTTGCGCAGCGGGTCGGCCCCACGGGCCTTGTGGTCGCCTTTAACATCAGTTCCGCCATGACGGCCGCGTGTGCCCAACGAGTAAAGAGGCTACCTCAAGCTGATGTCTATTGCGCCTCTGCCGAGGAATTCCCTTTTCCTTCGCAGGCCTTCGACCTGGCGATTTGCCATCAGGTTTTTCCTCACTTCGACGATAAACGCCGGGCAGTCGCCAATCTTGCCGCCGCGCTCAAACCTACAGGCCGATTCGTCATATTTCACTTCATCGGATCTGATGCTATCAATGACTTCCATCGCAAAGCTGATCCGTCTGTTCTTCACGATATGATGCCCTCTGAGGGGGTCGTCAGAGAGCTGCTCGGTTCCGTCGGCCTGGAAGTGCTCAGCTTCTCCGACGATGAAGATGGGTACATGCTTACTGCGAGCTTTGCAGAGACATCCCGTTTACGTTACCAGGCTCGCTGACTTACTGGAGTAACGGTCCAGGCACGCGCTCGGCATCTGGCCACTCCAGCCTATTTCAATTCCAGCCGATGTGCGCCTCCCGACGATTCGACTTGCTGTGCCGCAACCGACTCGGACGTTCGGGGGCCCCTCCCGTTGACAAAACCCTCACGCAGCGTTATATCGCTATTGTCCACGGTTTCGACCGATTCCGACTTTACATTGTGAAAGGTCAGGCGGATGGAGCAGAGAGACCTGGAGCTTATTGAAGCATGGAAAGAGAAGGACCCCGAGCTGAAACGGCTTTGGACTGAGCATCTCGAATTCGAAGAGCAGTTGAAGCAGTTCAACGCGCGGGTATACCTGTCCAGTGCGGAGCAATTGGAGCGAAAAGTGCTCCAGAAAAAGAAGCTTGCCGGTCGCGACGCTATCGAGCGAATCCTCAGCCGAATCCGAAAGGAATTGAGGGCGTCCTGATGACGGCCCGAACCGGTCACCGCGAGCCCGTCGCGCGGGAGGGTTTCCCTTACGCGCTTCCCTTGTTCGTGGTGGCCGCAGTTTTCTGGTGGTTTGAATTTCCGACGATATCTCTGCTGTTTCTTGCGCTTACGACCGCTACACTCCTCTTCTTTCGCAACCCTCACCGCACCCCTCCGCCCGGCAATCATCTCGTGCTCTCACCTGCGGACGGCACCGTTGCGCAGGTCCTCGACGTCGCTCACTCGGAAGATCTTCCGGCAGGTCGTTTTTCCCGGATCAGCATCTTCATGTCGGTGTTCAACGTGCACGTGAATCGCAGTCCGGTAAGCGGAACCGTCGTGAAAATCACGTACCGCTCCGGTCGATTCCTCGATGCAAGAGAGGAAGCCGCGTCTACTGAAAACGAGAGCAACTCTCTTGTCATCGAGACCGACGCGGGCACGTTCGGTGTAGTCCAAGTCACCGGCCTCATTGCGCGACGGATTTCCTGCTGGGTGAGGGAAGGCGATCACCTGCTTCGCGGGGAGCGCTTCGGACTTGTTCACTTTGGCTCCAGACTGGATGTGTACCTCCCCGAAGGCTTTTCCCCAACCGTAAAGGTAGGAACAAAAGTCCGCGCGGGAACGACGGTCATCGCGGAGAGGCGTGCCGATACCCAAAGTGAAGCGGAATAATGCCGGCGGTTTCTCGTTTGATTGTCCAATTGATTGTTTAATTAAACAGGTTTATACTTGGTAGGTGAACATTTGGCCCGAGTGATACCGTTAACGGCAAAAGGTACGCGCGTCGGCGCGAGGTAATCATCCCGGTTCGCGTATCCCATATGGGTCGACCAGGAGGGACGACGCATGGCCAACAGCACTCCGAATAAGCGCAAGTTCTTCCGTCGCAAGAGGAAACCCCTCGGTCCCGACGCCCAAGTCGATAGGGCAATGAGACGAGCAGCCCGCATTACCAAGATGAAGAAAGGAATCTTCATTCTCCCCTCGCTTCTCACGCTCACCAGCATTTTCCTCAGCTTCAGCGCCGTGATTTTCGCGATCAACGGGGAGTTCGTGTGGGCAGCGGGCTTGGTGATCGCAGCCGCGTTTTTCGACGGTATCGACGGGAGGGTTGCCCGGCTTACCAAGACCACGACCCGGTTCGGGGTGGAGCTTGATTCGCTTGCGGACGTGATCTCGTTCGGCGTGGCACCGGCCCTGCTGATGTACTTGTGGGCGCTGACCTCCTACGGCCGAGTCGGGTGGGTTGTCGGGTTCGTATTTGTCGCGTGCGGGGCGCTTCGGCTGGCCCGGTTCAACGTTCAGTCCGGCGTAATCGATCCCAGGCGTTTCAATGGCCTGCCCATTCCCGCGGCAGCGTGCATGGTGGCGACCACGGTGCTCTTTTTCGAGAAGGTGCGTCTGGACCCTGAGACATACCGGTTATTTCTGCTGATCATGACGTTTGGATTGTCCTTCCTCATGGTGAGCGGCGTGAAGTTTCACGCGTTTAAGGACCTTGGCTTCGCGAGGGAAAAGCCATTTACCACAACGGTCGGATTCGTACTCCTTCTGGCGCTCGTCGCCACACAACCGTTTGTGGTGCCGTTCCTGATCTGCGCAGCGTACGTGGTGTCAGGGCCGATCCTCACCTGGGCGCTCCTTAACCGGACGAGGAAGCGGCACCCGGAAGGACTGCTCGGCGGCGAGAATATGGCCGAAGAAAAGAACAACCCGGCGCTGCCTACATGAACGTAGGCGGCATGGTGCGAGGAGCTATTTCTCAACAGAGGGGCCTCAGCGGTGCGCAATTGGCTGGAATTTTTTCCGTCGAATTGGACGGTGTAAGGGTAATTACGGGATGACAGAGGAATGTGGGTTGTTGAGGGGGCTTATTGAGGAGTAGAAGACGCAGGAGACAGGAGGCAGGCCGGACTTACGCGCGCTTTTTTACAAATCGTGCTATCTAGCGTAAATTCCAAAAAAAATATTGCACTTTGCACCTCTGTTCTCCATAATGTTTTAGATACCCATCGCTTCATATAGCTGAAATCACGACACAGGCGATCGGCCCTGTTTTGCCGAAATTCCAACACATCTCTTGTTCAAGAGAGGAGCGCATCTATGAGTAAGGACCAGTACGAAGAACGAGAAAGATTCGACGGACAGAAGGTGAAGATACTCATGCCCACCTATGTCTCCGGTACTGATCAGGACTGCTACAAGTGGCGGAGCAACATCAAGGCGGTGAATGTGGGTGAAGAGCTTAACACGGTCAAACAATACCTCGTCACATCCGAGCGGTACTTCTACGCTCGTCCCTCCGACTGGTTCGGGAGCGAGAAACGGAAGAACCCCGCGTAATGCGGCTCGCCCCGGATTCTCCCAAGCCCGTCATATTTCGTTGCGCACAAGGAAGGTGGTAAATGGCTGAACTGCCGAAGGTCAAATACACTGGTAAAATCAAGGAAATTACGATCGGAAAGCCTGGCGCCGAGGTGAAGCTGGGTGGTCAGAATTCCTACAGCTTCTATTCATTCGAGGGCAATATGCCCAATCGGCCGGTTCTGGCACTCCAGGTGCTCGATATTCAGCCCGAGGAGTGGGCGGCCGAAGCAATCGAGCCGTTCAAGGACGTGCTCGGCGACCCCGTGGCATGGGCCAAGAAGTGCGTCGATGTGTACAAGGCCGACGCTGTTGCCCTCTGGTTGACAGGAACCGATCCCAACGGCAAGAATCTCCCGGCGGACCACGCTGCGGAAGTGGCCAAGAAAGTGGCCGAGGCCGTCAATGTCCCTGTCATCGTGTGGGGGACCTCAAACGACGAGAAGAACACCGAAGTCCTCAAGGCCGTCTGCGAGGCCTGTGACGGACTCAACGTCGTTATCGGACCCGTTACGGAAAACAACTACAAACAGGTAGGCGCAGCCGCCATCGCATACAAGCAGGTGGTCGCGGCAAACTCGCCGATCGATATCAACCTCGCCAAGCAGCTGAACATCCTCTTGGAAAATCTGGGTGTCCCGCAGGACAAAATCCTGATCGATCCCACCACGGGGTCGGTCGGATACGGCATGGAATACTGCTACTCCATCATGGAGCGCATTCGCCAGGCCGCTCTGACCCAGAACGACGAAAAGCTGCAGTACCCCCTTGTCAACAATATCGCCGAGGAAGTCTGGAAGACCAAGGAAGCCAAGCTCCCCACAGCGGAAGAGCCGAAGCTCGGTGAAGCCGGCATCCGGGGAGTGAACCTCGAGGCAATTACCGCGATCAGCGCGCTCCAGGCCGGGTCGGACCTCCTTATTCTACGCCACCCCAAGACACTTGAGCATGTCCGTAAATATCTGTCGGAGATCATGGCGGAAACGGATCTTGACTCGATGGCGATAGATATGTCCCTGGCCGGCGAGGCGCCCGCCGCCCCCGAGGTTAAACCTGCGGCGGCACCGGCCAAGCCCGCTGCGGCAAAGCCTGCTCCGCCGCCCAAGAAGGAAGCTCCACCTGCCAAGCCTGCTGCGGTCAAAGAACCGCCCAAGCCGGCGCCTCCCAAGGAGGAGATACCCAAACCCGAGCCAAGAAAACCTGCCGAGATTCCCGCGGCCGCGGCGGCTTCGGCAGCCGAAGAAGGGGACGTTTTTATGGGGAAATTGACGCAAGACGAACTGCAGAGCCTCAAAGACCTGGCCGCAGTATTCAAGGTTGTAAAAAACATTGCCACAGGGGTCAGCTCGCTTATTTCCGGCGCTCCGGCGGCTCCGGCACCGGCAGCGCCCGCTGCGCCTCCAGCCGAGGCAGCCGCGCCCGTTGTGGCCCCTCCGCCCAAAAAGAAGGAACTGGGTCCTGCGGATTGGACACAGTATACCTCCTGTGAGGTAACTCTCGAAGGGCTCAAGATAGCCGACCGCGAGGGGTACTCCACCGCGTTCCACCGTGCTCGGACCTTGTCCGCGTGCCCCATCGGCAAGGGCGGCACCTGTTGCAAGATCTGCAATATGGGTCCGTGCCGCGTGATCCCGCCCAAAGGGAGGGAAGAAACCCCCGAAGAGCGCAAGAAGCGAACCGGTCTCTGCGGCGCTACTCCCGAAACGATCGCTGCCCGCAACTTCGCGAGAATGATTGCCGCGGGCGCTGCCGCACACAGCGACCACGGCCGCCATGTGGCCCACACCTTCCTCCTCGCTGCGGAAGGTAAGCTTCCTGATTATCAGATCAAGGATATTCCGAAACTCCTGGCAGTTGCGATGGACTTCGGCGTAGAGACCGAAGGTCGCGAGATCAAAGACATCGCAATCGAGATTGGCGAGAAGGCCCTTGCCCAGTACGGCCAGCAGGAAGGCGAAATCCGCTACGTAAGCCGTGCGCCGCTCAAGCGCCAGGAGATATGGAGAAAAGAAAAGGTCGTCCCGCCCGGCATCGACCGTCCTGTCGTGGAAGTGATGCACATGACCCATATGGGCGTGAACCAGGACATGGAGCACATCATCCGCCTGGCCACCAAGTGCGCGCTGGCCGACGGCTGGGGCGGATCCATGATCGCCACCGACCTTTCGGATATTCTCTATGGAACGCCGGTACCGATCTTGGGTAAAGTGAACCTCGGCTGCATGAAAGAGGATACGGTCAACATTATCGTGCACGGCCACGAGCCGTCACTGTCCATGATCCTCGTGCAGGCGGTGCAAGACCCCGAGATGATCGCGTACGCCAAGAGCAAGGGCGCAACGGGCGGCATCAGTCTCGGCGGCATTTGCTGTACCTCGAACGAGATCCTTATGCGGCACGGCATCCCGATCGCAGGCAACTACCTCCAGCAGGAAATGGCCATTATAACGGGTGCACTGGAAGCCATGGTTGTTGACGTGCAGTGCGTCATGCAGGGTGTGGCGGAACTGGCGAAATGCTTCCACACGCAGATCGTCACCACCAGCCCGATCGCGCAAATGCAGGGAGCGTACAAGCACTACGACTACGACGAAGCCAAGGCTATGGAGACGGCCAAGGCAATCGTGAAGGATGCTTGCGACAACTTCGTCAACCGTGACAAGAACAAGGTGTCCATCCCTACCGAGCAGCAGGACATGGTCGTCGGCTTCAGCCATGAGACCATCAATTATCTGCTCGGCGGCATGTTCCGTGCGAGCTACCGGCCGCTGAACGACAACATCATCAACGGCAAAATCAGAGGTCTGGCAGGCATCGTCGGGTGCGGCAACGCCCGCGTGAACCAAGACTACCTCCACGTGACCTTGGCCAAAGAACTGATCAAAAATGACGTGCTCGTGCTGACCACGGGCTGCTCCGCCATCGCTCTGGGCAAGGCGGGCCTGCTCGTGCCTGAAGCAGCGCATAAATTCGGCGGCCCCGGCTTGGCAGAGGTGTGCGAAACCGTCGGCATTCCGCCGGTGCTGCACATGGGTTCGTGCGTGGATAATTCCCGCATTCTTATGGCTGCCACCGCGGTGGTGCGTGACGGTGGTCTCGGCGACGACATCAGCGATGTCCCGGCTGTCGGTGTGGCTCCCGAATGGATGAGCGAAAAAGCGGTTTCCATCGGCCAGTACTTTGTCGCTTCCGGGTGCTACGTGCTCTTCGGCGTGGGCTTCCCCACCATCAACGAGGACGTTTGCACCAACTACCTCTTCCGCGACATCGAGAAGGTGTACGGCGGGAAGTGGGATTTCGTGGAAAAAGACCCGTACGAGATGGCCAAGCGATGCCTCGCGCACATTGATGCCAAGCGGAAAGCGTTGGGCATCGACAAGGCGAGGGAGCGCGTGCTTATGGATATGGCTATGCGCCGGGAGCTGAGCGAGTAATGAGATCGTTCGCCGGATGAGGGCCGCCCCGCCCTCTCCGGCTCTTAAGTTTTTTAAGAGGAGAGATACAGTGTCCAAAATCATCGCAGCCAATGTCATTGCGGGCTCTCATAAAGTCTACGAGAAAACCCGGAAGAAATACGAGGCGGCTGTCAAGAAGTACGGGAAGACCAAGGAAATCGGCTTCCCGAATACCGGTTACTACCTGCCTGTGATCTACGGGATTCTTGGCTTTCCGGTGAAGTGCCTCGGCGACGCGGGCCTCGTGCTCGACCGGGCCGAGCAGCTTCTGCCGCCGCCGGTTCGTGAGAAACACCATCTGCCTTATCTGGGACCGGTCCTGGACGCAGGTATGGCGACGTTGTTCAACTTCGAGATCCTAGAGGCGATCCGGTACCTGGAACACCCGGATTTCTACCTGCCTGCGGAAGATCCCACATCGGATAAGCTCTGGTTGGGCGCGGCGGATGACATCATCCTGCGGAAGCGCGGCGTTGAGTTCGTTGATGGCACAGCCCCGGGCTTTGCCGCCATCGTCGGTTCGGCTCCCACCAAGGAGATCGCTGCCGAAATGGCGCTGGAACTGCAGAAGAAAAACCTTTATGTGTTCATGGCAGCAGATTATAACGGAACCACCTTCTCGCAACAGCTTGTGGAGGCCGGTGTCCAGGTCGGTTGGCCGACCCGTCTCGTCCCATTCGGTCCGGATGTCTCCTCCGCGATCTTTGCCGTAGGGTTCGCGACCCGGGCAGCGTTGAGTTTCGGCGGCGTTCAGCCCGGCGACTTCCGCAAGGTGCTTATTTACAATAAGGACCGTGTGTTCGCGTTCGTGCTCGCAATGGGTGACGTGAACGACGAATGGTACGCGGCCGCGGCCGGTGCGATCAACTACGGGTTCCCCACCATCGCCGACACGCCTATTCCGCAGATCCTCCCCACGGGCGTATGTACGTAC
>JAIWNO010000212.1 GCA_020216785.1 Desulfomonile sp. | reverse complement strand
GAACACGTCGTATCCAACGTCCCGCACAACGAAATGGTCGCCAGGGCCATCGAAGTGCGCGGCCTCAAAGTTACCGTGACGGAAGTCCCCGTCCCGGTCGCCTATGGCCCGGCCTTCGAGGGCGAGCGTATTCGCGGCGAAGACATCTACATGGAAGCGGGCGGCGGCAAGACCCAAGCGGTCGAGCTGACCGTTATGAAGGACATGAACGAAGTCGAGGACGGGAAAATCGAAGTGATCGGTCCCGACCTGAAAGATATCCAGCCGGGTACCCGCATGCCGTTGGGTATCCTGGTCGAGGTTGCCGGCCGGAAAATGCAGAGCGACTTCGAACCTATTCTCGAGCGCCAGATTCACCACCTCATCAACTACGCGCAAGGCTTGATGCACATCGGTCAGCGCGATATCGCGTGGGTGCGCATCGGTAAAGGCGCGGTGGACAAAGGCTTCAGCCTGAGCCACATCGGCTCAATCCTCCATGCCAAGTACCACCAGGACTTCGGATCTGTATTGGATAAAGTGCAGGTCAAGATCTTCACCGACGAAAAGAAGGTGGCAGAGCTGCTCAAGACGGCCAGGGAGACCTATACGAAACGAGACGCCCGCGTAGAGGGCATGACCGACGAGGACGAGGCAATCTTCTACTCGTGCACACTGTGCCAGAGCTTTGCCCCGTCGCATGTGTGCGTGGTCACTCCGGAGCGCACAGGGTTGTGCGGCGCGTATAACTGGCTCGACTGCAAGGCCTCGTTCGAAATCAACCCCACGGGGCCGAACCAGCCGATCGAGAAAGGGAAAGTCATTGACGAGCGGCTCGGCCAGTGGGAGGGCGTCAATGCGTTCGTCAAGCAGGCTTCCAGAGGTAAGGTGGAAAAGTATAACGCGTACTCCATTATGGTCGACCCCATGACCTCATGCGGATGCTTCGAATGCATCGCGGCCGTTCTTCCGGTCTGCAATGGTGTCATGAGCGTCGACCGCGATTACAAGGGCATGACCCCCTGCGGAATGAAGTTCACCACCCTCGCAGGCAGCGCGGGCGGCGGCAACATCACGCCGGGATTCGTCGGTCACAGCAAGCTCTACCTCGCATCGAAGAAATTCGTTGCGGCTGAGGGCGGTATACTGCGGCTTGTGTGGCTGCCCAAGGCCCTCAAGGAGCAGCTCAAAGACAGGATCGACGCACGTGGCAAAGAGCTGGGCGTGGAGAATCTGTCCGACAAAATCGCCGACGAGACGGTCGGCGTGACGGAAGATGAAATTTACGCCTTCCTTCAGGAGAAGGGCCATCCGGCGTTGACGATGGAGCCGATCGTAGGTTAATGTAGCACGAATCGATCGGTTCGTAACATGATTGCGCACAGAGGAGGCGCTGTCTCCCCGGGGCCTCCTCTTAAGCGTTCCTAGGACTCAATCTTATCTGTCCCCTGACCATTCCGAGGGAGGTTCAATCTATGGCGCTTTCGGGAATTCAAATCTTTAAGATGATGCCCAAGAAAAACTGCGGCGAGTGCGGCGTGCCCACGTGTTTGGCGTTCGCCATGAACCTTGCCGCAGGTAAAGCCGAATTGTCGGCATGTCCGTACGTCTCGGAGGAAGCGAAGACCGCCTTGGCCTCCGCGTCCGCCCCACCCATAAGAACTGTGGAAATCGGCACGGGTGAAGCCGCTGTGAAAACCGGCGGGGAAACCGTCCTGTACCGTCACGAGAAAACCTTCAACAATCCGACGGCCCTGGGATGCCTTATTTCGGTGACCGAGTCCGACGAATCGGTTGACACCAAGCTCAAAGCTTTCAAAGAGCTGCGCTACGAGCGGGTCGGCCTCACGCTCAAGCCTGAAATTGTCGCGGTCAAAGACGGCGGCGATCCCGGCCGCTTTGCGGCAATAGCGAAGAAGGCCTCGGCGGCAGGCGCTGCCGTCATGCTCATGAGCGATAACAGTGCCGCGTTCAAGGCCGCCCTCGCGGAAATCGGCAAGAACAAACCTCTTCTCTATGCTGCCACTGACGCGAACGCCGACGAGATGTCCGCCCTAGCCAAAGAGTTCGAGTGTCCTCTCACGGTGAAGGCCGAGAAAGTGGGCGACGTAGCCAGACTCAGCGCGAAGCTCATTGAGAAGGGTCACAAGGACTTGGTTCTCGATTCGGGTGCGCGTCAGTTAGCTTCGCTGCTGCGCGACAATGTGATGATCCGGCGGTTGGCCCTCGAAAAGCTCTACCGGCCGCTGGGCTTTCCCACGGTCGTCTTCCCGTGCGAAATTGCGGACAACCCGGTCGATGAGGCGATTGTCGCGGGCACGTTCATCTCCAAGTACGGCGGCATAGCCATCTTGAGCGACCTCCGCGGCGAGGTGCTGTTCCCGCTTCTTCTCCAGCGGCTCAACATCTTCACCGACCCGCAGCGGCCCATGACCACGGAACAAGGTATATACCCGATCAATAACCCGGGTGAGGACTCACCGGTGCTCATCACGAGCAATTTCTCACTCACGTACTTCATCGTGTCGGGCGAAGTCGAGTCGAGCCGCGTGCCGTCATGGCTCCTGGTGCTCAATACCGACGGGCTTTCCGTCTTGACGGCGTGGGCGGCGGGCAAGTTTGTCGCCGATCTTATCGCTCCTTTTGTGAAGAAGTCCGGAATCGAGGATAAGACCAAGACTCGGACGATCGTCATCCCCGGCGCCGCCGCGGTAATCAGCGGCGATCTGGAGGAAGAGCTTAAAGGCTGGCACGTTGCAATCGGTCCGCGGGAAGGCGCTCATATTCCTGCGTATCTGCGCCAGAACTATTTGAAGTGAGGTTGGAAACCCGGTCTCGCGGCACGACCGCGAAGCCGGGTCTCATTCACGTACCCGTCCCGACGGCCCGTGTGGGCGCTCGACGGGATACGTTTTTTTCCTTGACGGTATTACCGAGTGAACCCGGAGCCGGGTTCCTCGCGCCTTAAGCATCCAGGAGCCAAGTGAGGAGGTATAATCCATGATCAAAGTGGTGGCTGAGAATATAAACATCATGTCCAAGTATACCGGCAACGCCATGCGCGAGAAGGACCCGGGACCAATTCGGGAATGGGCGAAAAAGCTCACGGAGCGCGGAGCCGACCTCTTGGATCTCAACCTCGGCCCTGCCCGCAAAGGCGGTCCCGAAATGATGCAGTGGCTGGTCAAGACCGTTCAGGAGGTCACGGACCTGCCGCTGTTTCTCGATACCACCAACAGTGAGGCTATCGAGGCGGGCCTCCAGGTCTACCAGCCTAAGACGGGCCCTGCCGTCATCAACTCCATCATGGCCACGCCGGAGCGTATGGCGCTGCAAATGCCGCTTGTGCCCAAGTACGGCTGTAACATGGTGGGCCTGATGTGGGGTCCTGACGGCATCCCTCGTGATGAAAACGAGCGGGCGGTTCTGCTTGACAGCATGATGACCAAGGCCGCGGAGATCGGCATTGAGCTTGAGAGCATTTGGTTCGACCCGATTGTCGTCCCCGTGTCGTCCCAGCAGCAAGAGCTTCAGGGCTGCACCACCTTCATGCAGTGGCTGCCCGACCTGGCTCCCGGCTCGCAATCGACGTGCGGTTTGTCCAATGTCTCCAACGGCTCGCCCGACGAGCTGCGCGACATCCTGAACCAGGTTTACCTCTGCGTGCTCAAACGGTGCGGAATTACGTCCGCGATCCTGGACGGCTTCGATGAATTCATTGTAGGACTGGCCCACGACCAGTATCCGGAGCTGGAGGCGCTGGTTGGTCGCGTCATGGACGGTGAGGATGTCGATACCTCCGGCTTGGACAAGCGGGAAGTCGACTACGTGAAGACCGCCAAGATCCTCCTTGGGCACTCCTTGTATTCCCATTCATGGCTCGAGCTGTAGCATCCGCCAGTTCGCCGGCGGTCTTGTTGATACGTAGGGAAAATCCACAACTGACCCCATGAAGTGGAGGGGCGGGTCTCAGACCCGCTCCTACCAAGCATCAACCGCCGCTCATCCGTCACTCCTCGCCGCCCCGCGACCCCACGCATCCGCCCGATTCGTACCGGCGCGTCATCAAAACAGTAACATGGCCGGTGTAGAGGTGCTCCCGCGGGTGCTTCCTGAAAGCCGGGCCGACACATGGAGACTGTCTCAGAATCCGTACAAAAGCTGCCATCGTAGCACGAATACCCCTCACCCCAACCCTCTCCCTAGGGGAGAAAGGGACCGGAAATCGGCTCTACAGGCCTCCCTCTCCAACTGGGAGAGGGCCGGGGTGAGGGTGACAAAGACGGGTCTCAGACTCGATCGTGCTGCGATTTTCAACTTCTCCCGAGTTTTGAGACAGTCTCCATGGATCGGCCTCTACCGAAGGCCGTTGATGATACCTGTTTGAAAGCGCAGTTATGTCAGTCCCCGGTCCGCTCCTCAACCGCCTCCAACTCGAAATACACCCGGAACGGGAGTTCCAGGATTCGCGCCATTGCCTTGTCGAGCCGTTCAGAAGGCCGGAGAACAACAAGGTGGCGCTTCGCGGTTTCACGTGCTGTCTCCGAAATTGCATCCGCCCAGTACACATCCATTCGAAAGCGGCTCGAGCCCGAAGGCTCGCGCGCCCACGCGGCAAACTGATCATCAACACCGGAACTGAGGCCCCATTCGGTTTGACGTGCCACGGCACGCCTGCCGTCCTTGTCTTGACTTCCCTGATTCGCCGCATCCATTTGAGTGACTGCACAAAACAGTAGTGAGGACTGGAACCTGCGGATAGCGAAGATGTTCCGCGCGAGCTGGGCGAAGTGGAGACCGGCGATAATCATCGCGAATGCAAATGCCACCCCGAGCGCGTACTCAACGATGTGTCGCTGCAGGAAATCCGAATAGAGCATGGGAGCGACGGGCCGGTTGAAGTGAATGAGCCGGGCGAAGCCGCCGACAATCATGAACACAGCCAGCGGAATACAGATGTACCCTGCGGGCCGCCCCAAGAAGCGCACCGGCGTGGCCGCGCTCTCCACAAGGGTCCCTTTTCCCTGGTTCGAGGCGCCGCTCAAAAGCCGAACCACGGGTCTGGCGGCATGGCCTTTTGGGGTCAGCAGCCGTGCGCCCTCTTCCAGCAGCGCAAAAAGCACATGCGGATCGCCTTGCCCGCCGACCATCATCGATCGAGAACTCCGCTCGAATTTTCGCTTTCGGAGCGGCACCAGGCTGAGTGCTGCGGACACGTCCACCGCGGCCACGAGGATGAGGATGTGATAGAGAGGCGCAACATCTGGGACCACGAGGATGATATCCCGATTCAGGAAGCGCTTCACCAGCGCCGGAAGCGACTGCAATCCGTACACGACAATCGCGATGGCGATTGCGGCAAACAGCACTTTCCACAGAGACCCGAGAATCGTACGGCATGTGTCGTACGAAACCGGGCTCATGAAGCGCGCGGCGGGCCACACGAGCCCCATAATTCGCGCGGCCAAAGGGACCCTCGTCCAGTACTTTGGAGCAGAGGCGGCCAGCGCTTCCGCGACGAGTTCGGGATGCTCGAAGGCTGCGGCTTCGCCGTTCCATTTCCGGGAGCGATACGCGTCCGCAAGTCCGCCGAACACCCAAAGCAATCCGATGAGCACAGCGCAGATTGAGCTTACGGTGAATACGAACACGGTCAGGATCAGCGGGAAGGAATTCAGGAGAATATCAGGCGTATCAGCGGGAAGCGAAAAGGGAAGATACGGCTGAAGCGCCTTCCAGGCAGCCAAGAGCTGCCGGGCGCCGTCCCGGGCGATTATCACTCCCGTAACCACAAAGGCGAGCGCGACCAGTGCCTCCCCATTGGTGATCAGCGGGAGCCGCGAAAGCACCCCTCCTCCCGGCGTCGTTGACCGACGGCGCCCGCTACCGGTGCGGGCAGAGCTACTGTCGCCCCGGCCGGGCACGGAAGACGGACGCTTCGGAGTCTGCGGGACATCGATGTCTAACCCGCTCGCGGTATCGACCCCGGCTTCGGGCCCTGTTTGGATGTCTGTCGAGGCAGCGCCGCCTTTCGTGCGACGCGTTGAAAGAACTCGCTGCAAGCCCCGGGCATTGAATCCCGCCTCGCTCAGTCGCCTCCCAAGGGACCTGACACCGCTGCCGAGACTTCGCGACAATGAGAGAGCGCGCGCCGCCACTTTTCCCGTGTCCGGCATTTTCATTCTCTATCCTCGCCGATCCGGTGCAATAGCCGAAGGACCTCTTCAGTTTCATCCCACGATTCGGCGTTGATTTCAATGGAACATCGCTCGTCTTCAAAGTTGGCAGTGGGTCTGACGGTAATCTTTCCCGGCACGCCGTGCTTTCCCAGCCGCTCGTGGAATTCCTGCTCTCTTCGTGTCAGCTCAGGAAGTTTCCATCTCCTCAGGCGGACCCGCACAGCCGCGGCCTTTTCCGGCGCAGACCGGTTCTCGTCTTCCACAATCAATGCAAGCTGCGAATCCGAGAGGATATCCCCGACCCCGACGAGCGCGAAAACAGCGAGGTCGATCACGTTGCTGATAACTTCAGCGGCCCTGTTCGCGTTGAGTTTGAGGCGCTCGGCAAAATTGAGCAAAGCAAGCCGCTCGGACGGAAGACGTTGAGTCAAGAGCGCCGCGGTTCGTTCGAGCAGCCGACCTGTCCCGAGTGCCTCAAGCACGGGTGGCTCCAAACCGCCAATCTTGCGAAGACGCTCGAGTCGGGGACCCTCAGGCCTCATCCCGAGAGCGGGGAGAAAACGGTCGGCAACTTCTTGTCTTGGAAAAAGCTCCAACAGTCTCCTGACGACCACCGCTGTTGACGCGGGATCGAGCGTCCGATGCGCGACGTTGTCCCGAAAAGCAAGCTCAAAGCCGTACGTTGGAGGCATCTCAGGCGGCGCTATTCGAGCCGACGTTTCCGCCAGCCCCAGATGTCGGGCCGCGGTGAGTCGCCGCCGTCCCAACACCGGGATGAAGGTCCCGTCATGCCGTGCTTGCACAAGGGGTGGATTGAGAATGCCGACCGCCTGAATAGAACGAAGAAGCGGCCCCAGAGGCGACCAACAGGGAATGAAGCAGGTCGCGTCCTCCAGGTCGACCGTGGACGGGTCAATAATTGAGGTCTTGGTGAGATCGAGCCAGTTCACGATAGTAGTCCGCGTCGGCGGTATTTCCGCGCTTTGCTGCCCCTCCTGCCACGACCGCACACTTCCGGATCAGCTCGCATCGCGCTGCCTGACGATATTCGGCGGAAAGCAGCGGGTCTGCAATAATCTTCTCGATGGCCCTTATGCGAAAGCGATCGATGGCAGGCACCGTCATGGATAGTTGATTCGGGAGTCCGCCGTGCTTGACCACAAGCGGCTCGGGCACGTATTCCACTGCATGAAAAGCTGTAATCCGCAGCCAGAGGTCATAGTCTTCAGCGGCAGGGAGGCTTTCGTCAAACCACCCTACCCGGTCGAGAAGTGCTCGAGAGAGCATGACCGCCGACGGGCTTATAAGGCATCTCTCAAGAGCGCGCTCGAAAAAGCGGCCGCCCTGCTTGCGATGGATTGCTTTCTGCCTGACAGGCTTGCCGTCTCGCAGCCAAATCTCGTCTGTGTGGCACACAAAAGAGGAATCGGTTACACGGTAGCGTTCCACCTGCCGGGCGACCTTGTCCGGCAGCCACTCGTCGTCCGAGTCGAGAAACGCTATAAGCTCGCCCTTCGCGTGCGAGATCCCAAGATTGCGGGCGGAAGACACCCCACGGTTGGGCTGCCGCAAGATGGTCGCTTCGTGACTGAATTCTGCCAGTGCTTTAGCTGTTCCATCGGTTGACCCGTCGTCCACCACGATGAGTTCGAGGTCTCGATGACTCTGTGCGAGCACCGACCGCACTGCGCGGCCAATCACCCCCGCCCTGTTGTACGTCGGAATGATGACACTGACCAGAGGCAATCGGTCACGCTCCGGAACGTCTCCAACCGAGCAGGCTGAACTCCCCTCGGTCCCGGATCACGATAAAGAGCGAAATCACGAACAGGGTCGTGTCCCTTGCCAAGGTGAGCGCGTCGATTCGCCCGGCCGAGGACGCTGCAGACGAGAAACACCCGCACGCGATATCCAGGCCGATGAAATACGCGCGGTACAGCCCAACAAGAAACACCGCGAGCAGGCATGTGGTGATAAGCGCCGAGGGCCGCGTCTGAATACCCAGGATGAGCAGCGCCCCGGCGATCAGCTCGAGCCACGGCAGGATCATGGCCGCGAGGTTGGTCAGCTCCGCGGGCCCGAGCTGATAGTTGCGGATCGCCTGAGCGAACTCAGCGGGATCGAGGATCTTGTGCAAGCTCGCATAGATGAACAGCGCCCCGATAAGGAACCGGGCGGCAAGTACGAGGTATGCAACGATGGAACGATTCACTTGCCTCAAACTCCGTCGAAACGGAAGGCGCCGGACAAAGCCTATTGGGAGTGCAGCAACTCACTTTATAATAGATGGAGATCTTTGCTCCATGGGCCTTCCAACCAAGGGCAAGATTCCACACCTCAAAATCAGTCAGCTTCTCAAACCAATTGTTCCCTCGTCCTTTGAGAAAACCGCCTGGTCCTCACCATTTGTCAAGCGATTAGTCTCGTTCCATCACGCAGTTGCGCTCTCCACGCGTTCTATTCGTTCTTCCACTCCGGTTTGCGCTTTTCGAGGAAAGCCCCAATTCCTTCGTTCGCGTCGCAGCTCTCCATAAGCTCTTTCAAATACAGGGACTCCATACGCGGGAGATCTTCCATGATGCGGCGGAAGAAATCCATACGAACGGCCCTGTTCGCTATACGGAGACTCGAGGCGCTCTTGGGAAGGATATGTTTCTCGATCCAGGCCAGCCCGAGTTCCCATGCGTCCTGGCCTTCTTCTGCGACGAGGTTCACAAGACCGATCCGGTGTCCCTCGATCGCGTCGATGGATCGCCCGGTCAGGGCTATGTCGTCAGCGTGAGCCTGCCCCACCTTGCGGGCGAGCATGACCGACGCGGGCGGCGGAAACACGCCCAGCACAATCTCGGGCTGCCCGAACATGGCGGTTCGATCCGCAACAATGAAGTTGCAGAACAGGGCCAGTTCCATCCCGCCACCAAGGCACTGTCCCCGCACGATTGCCATGGTGGGGATCGCAAGCCGCACCAATTCAAAGAACATCCCGTCAAAGGCCTTCAGCATCATGGCGGCCTTGTCCTTGGTGTGCTCGGGAACGCTTGCGCCGAAGGAGAAGTGTTTGCCCGCTCCCTCAAAAACTATCATCTTGAGGTCTTTGTCGGTGCGAATTTCGTCGAGGACCCTCAAGATCTCTTCGAGCATCGCGGCTTCGAGCACGTTCGCTTTGGGAGCGTTCAGGACAATCTTGAGCACGGCGCCGTCGCAGTGCTTCTCGCAAAGGATGAGTTTGTAGTCCACCGTTACCTCCTGTCACGGAACAGATAGCAGATTTGTCATACCCCGTCAAAGCATGAAGGGGCGACCGACCGGTCGCCCCTTCTTCACAGCGTGCTGGTGTCTCACAGATTTCGGTCTCGGCGGCGTCTCCGTCCCCGGTCGGGGAAATGCGTGCCGTCCCGGACAACGCCCGCTGAGGCCGACTCTGTTGCAGCGGAGATACTATTCTTTCGGCGTTCCAAGCACCTGTGCGAAGGTCTCGGGAATAGCCGGAGCGCCTTCCGCGATCAACTGCCTCCACTTAATGAAGTCGATCACGTCCTTGCCGGTGATCTTCTTGGTGTTGAAGGCATTGAAGCCCAGGAATGCTTCGTAGCTCATGTTGGCCATAAGCCAATGCCGGTTCGCCAGTTTGGTCTGGTCCCAGAAGAATTTCTTCTTCGCGCGAATGCCGTCGATCGCTTTGATGAGGCAACCGGGGAATAGATTGGCGAATGTCCAAATAACGCGGTTTACTTCCTTGTCGAGCAGGGTGAAATCCTTCGGCAGCTCCTTGACCAACGCGCGGGCTTCTTCCGCTTCCTTGCCCGTCTTGAACTCGCCGTAAACGATTTCGCCGTCGATTA
>JAIWNO010000211.1 GCA_020216785.1 Desulfomonile sp. | reverse complement strand
CGTAATGCTCCGTGATCACCTGCGGATTGCGAATGAACTTGTCGCCCTGTTTCAGCACGGGAACAGCCTTGGAAATGAGGTTCTTTGCCTTCATCTTGTAGGCGCTCCACATTTCGCAGCTCACGCAGTTCCACATTGCGTCTTCCATACTGAGGAACCAGGGAAGGAAATCGGTGGACCCGCCGTCAGGGCTGGAACCGTGCCGCGCGCCGGCCTGGCCAAAAATCGCGAGGTCACTGGAGATTGCGAGGTCGCAAGCCATGCCGATTTCCTGACCGCCCGCGACCCTCATGCCGTTCACACGGCAGATGACCGGCTTCTTGCAATTGAGGATCGAATCGACCATGCCGTTGAACAGGTCCATGTACTCCCCGTACTCGTTCGGCCGCATGGAGTAGTACTCGGCATATTCCTTGGTGTTGCCGCCGGTGCAAAAGGCCATGTCGCCTGCGCCGGTAAACACCACCGCCACCACGGATCGATCCATGCTGGCGGTATTAAAGCCGGCGATAACGCCCTTTACCATTTCGGTGGTGTACGAATTGTACTGTTTCGGGTTGTTGAGGGTGATCCAGGCCACGTAGAGGCCGTCGATCTCCTTGCCGTTCGGGTCCGTCAGAGGCCGCTTCTCGAACAATGTGCAGGGCGCTTCGGTTCCCCAGTGCTCAGGCCCCATCAGAATGTGGTCCTTGACCTTGTTGTCGCGAGGCAACCATTCAAGTGCCATGTTTTTTACCTCCTCATCGCTTTCATCAGGCGAATTCGATTGGGCGTGCACCTATCGGTACGCCGTATCTCCGACTGCGAGGCCGCGCCTGCCAGGGACGCCGTCCCCAATGTCGGTGGATGTCACATGTGAGCCATCAGCCGGTTCACTTCACCGGCTCGAAGGCGTAGAAGACCCGGGGGACCATGACGACTTCCCGACCCATTTCCTGGGGAACGGGATCAATGTCGAACACGGCAAGTTTCACTTGGTCTCCAGGTTTAAGCTCGCCTTCCCGGCAGTTGATGATACGCACAAAAAAGGTCCGCTTGCCCTGAAGATCGACGAGAGCATGGACCAGCGGAGGTTTACCGAATCCGAGCGGAACACCTACTACTTCTTCCGTGACCTCCACCACGGTTCCCACCGTGGGCCAGTCAATCCAGTCCAGGTTGGTGGAGAGACACTCGGGACAGAGCACTCTGGGCGGAAAAGGCTCCGCACCGCACTCGCGGCATTTTGTGGTGGTGAAGCGCCCTTCTTTCAGGTGCTCGAAAAACGGATAAATCTGGTTAAATTCCCGGGACTGTTGCGGGAACATGTCCATGGTGACCATATACTTGCCGTCGAGGACCGAGATGCCCGGCGTGCTCATTAAGGCTCCCTCCCGTAGATCACTACCGTATGAGCGGCGATGAATCCGCTGAGGTTATGGGTCAGACCGATGGCGGCGTTCGGCACTTGTTGCGCTGCGTCGCCCCGGAGCTGCTTCATTACCTCGATTCCCTGGCGAATGCCGGTCCCGCCGAAAGGGTGCCCGCAGCCGAGCAAACCACCGTCCGTATTCACAGGGACCTTGCCGCCGAAATCGGTCTGGCCGTCCGCCACGAACGGACCACCCTCGCCTTTCTCGCAGAAGCCGAGGTCTTCCATTTCGATGATCTCGGAAATGGTAAAGCAATCGTGGGTCATTGCAACGTCGATGTCTTTAGGCTCGACCCGAGACTTGGTATAAGCCTGTTTGGCCGCGATCTTGAGGGCCTCCCACGTCGTCCAGGTAGGCATATTGGCGGACATATTGTTGACCGAAGCCTGCCCGGTCCCTCGGATGTAGACCAGGGGCCTGTCGGTAAGCTCTTTCGCCTTTTCCTCAGCAGCGAGGATAATCGCCGCAGCGCCGTCGGTTATGGGGCAGCAGTCGAAGAGCGTCAGGGGCGGCACGATCATGCGCGCGGCCATCGCCTCTTCCATGGTGATTGCCTTACGGAACTGAGCATTGGGGTTGTGCACCGCGTTGCGCCTGTTCTTGACCGAGACCTGGGCAAGGTGTTCCTTCTTGGTGCCATATTGCTTCATGTGTTGCTTTGCAACCATGGCGAACACGGGCGGCGGCAATCCAAGCCCTTGACTGCCGTCCCAGTCGTGGTCCACCGAGGCCAGCTCGCTGTAAAAAACCTCCCACTTCTGCGGCGTGTAAAGTTTTTCCCCGCCTGTGACCATCACCACGTCGGCCTGGCCGGATTTGATCATGGCAAACGCAAGGATGATAGCGGAACTGCCGCTGGCGCAGAGAAGCTCGACACGGGCACAAACGTTCTTAGGCTTTACGCCTATGTACTCCGCCACGAGGGGCGCTAAATGCGTTTGATAGGATGTGCGTTCCGTGTAAGCCGACGCCACAAGCAACCCATCGATGTCTTTGGGCTTGACAAGAGGATTGTCATCGTAGCAGGCCTTGGCAGCTTCTTGGAAGAAATCCCGCTGGCTGCCTTCCCGGACCCCCCACTTGGACATTCCTCCGGCGATGACGCATACGTTACGATCCATAGGAGAGCACCTCCGGCTTAATATGCGGCTTAGTCGGTTTCAAAAACGCCGGGCAACGACCATGATCCGGTGGTCATTCGCAGACATGCAGTAGCTCCCGGCGCCCGCGGCGGGATTTCGCCGGCGGGGTGCGGCACTCGCAGTAGATTCAATAAGATAAGGACTCAGCCATCCCGGGGTTATCGAACGAATGAGCGCCCCCGCACGAATTACACTTAAAGGCGTCGGCCGCGAGCCGTATCCGCAAGGGGAGAGGGGTTCGGCACCTTCACCAATCGCGATCCCGGCAAGTTTTTACTTTACAGAGTTTACTATTTAAACGCAAGCGTTTTTGCCATGAGATTTGTTGCGGCCAAAACGGCCCCTAAAGCGCCATCTTGACTTTACCTCGTCGAAATCGGCTCAAGAACCAAAAAAGACGGCAAACGCCCGATGGCACATCCACACGTCTTCTTTCGCCGTGACTTCCACAGGGGAGTGCATCCCCAGGAGCGGCGGGCCAACGTCAATAATATCCATACCGGTTTTGGCCAGGTATTTTGCCACCGTGCCGCCGCCGCCCTCGTCCACCTTACCGAACCCACCAGTTTGCCACAAAATGCCGTGCTTGTTGAAGAGGCCCCGAATCCAGCCCGCGTATTCCGCGTGCGCGTCGGACGCCATGTATTTGCCGCCGTGGCCGGTGTACTTCTCGATGGTGACGCCGTAGCCCATTCTGCACGCATTCCTCTTCTCAAACACGTCCGCATACGTTGGATCGAATGCAGCGTTCACGTCCGCGGAAATCGCCTTTCCCCGCATGAGCACCTTGTTCAAGTTGTGGGTGGTGGGGGGGGTGCCGGTCAATTCCATGAGGTCCATGAGGAACATCTCAAGATAGCGTGATTGGGCGCCGGTATTGCCTTCGCTGCCTATCTCCTCCTTGTCGTAAAAGACCGCGATCGCCGCGTACTCGGGTCGGGTCGCCTCCATGATGCCGGTGAACGAGGTGTACGCACAGACCCTGTCGTCCTGGCCGTACCCTGCGATAAGACTCCGGTCCACCCCTGAATCTCGGGCAGGTTCCGCAGGCACAAACTGAAGCTCCGCGCTGGTGAAGTCCTCCTCGGTAATGCCGTATCGGGAATTGAGCAGCTCCAGCACCGCAAGCTTTACCCGATCGGTCGCGTCTTTGTCGGGATACGGCAGGCCGCCGAAAACCGCGTTGAGATTCTCGGCCGGAATAAACTCGTTCGCTTTTTTCTCCATCTGTTTTCTTGCGAAGTGCGGCAGGAGATCAGGAATCGTAAAGATCGGCTCGTCATCCTTCAAGCCGATTTCCACGTCCACCGTACGACCGTCTCCCAGTACTACTGTTCCCACCACAGCCAGCGACCGAGCCACCCATTGGTATTTCTTCACGCCGCCGTAGTAATGCGTTTTGAGGAGCGCCAGGTCCGTGTCTTCATACAGAGGGTTGGGCTTGAGGTCGAGTCTCGGACAATCCACGTGAGAGGTGATCAGTCGGACGCCATCGGTCAACGGCCTCCTGCCTGGTACGGCCATGATAAGGAGCTTTCCGCGCAGGACCCGGAAGAGGCGGTTCTTCTTTCTCCCGGCCGAGTCCAGGTCTACGAATCCCTTTGCTGAAGCCAGACGTACGAATTCGCTCACGCACCGCCTCTCGGTGCGGCCGGAGTTCAGGAACGCTCGATAACCCTCCGCGTAGCGGAAGACCTCGTCCTTTTCAGCGTCAGACAGCTTGTCCCAAACGCGGGAAGGCTCCCTCGAAAGCTTCTCTCGTAATTGTTCGGTCTTTTTTGTCTTTTTTGTCGGCATGAGTCGGCCTCAGGACCAGTTTCTCTAAGAATCGTCCGCCCATGTGCGCTCACGTTCGGGCAGCGATGGGCGAAACCACGGGCGGAATTCGATCCGATTCCTCCTGTACCCGCTGCTTCTTAGCCATATTAGTTACTAATATGAGAAAACGGCAAGTTCAGCGTCCGGATTTCCAGGGAGGGTCGAGAGGGTTGAAAGTTTGCCCGATGGCGCGGGGCGCGTCGCCGGCAGGACCCAACGGCCCGGCGGCCGAAGCGGAAGCGGACCTACCCATCGACCGCTTACTTTCGGCAAGGAACCGTTTCACAATGTTCACCGGGGTGGCAAAGCCGATGCCCTGGCTTTTCCAGAGCAGGATGGTGTTGATGCCCACCACTTCGCCGTCCATATTGAATAGGGGGCCGCCTGAGTTCCCGAGATTCATCGCGGCGTCGATCTGGATCAGCGGAGGGTATCCCGATCCTGGAATACGACGGTCTTTAGCGCTTACAATCCCGATCATGAGGGATTGACCGATTCCGTACGGATTGCCGATCCCTACAACCCACTCACCGAGTTCCACGTTCTCCGAGTTGCCCATGTGAACGGGTTGGAGGCCCGTGTGCGCGTCGATTTTGAGCAGCGCCAGATCGTTCTTGGCGTCCTTGTGTACCAACCGAGCCATGTACTTGGAGCCGTCAAGAAGCTCCACCTCGATCTTCGACCCGTTGCGCAGCACATGCTCGTTCGTCACAATGTGGCCCGAGGCGGATACAATAAACCCCGAGCCGTATCCCGTGGCTTTGCCGCCGTTGTCACCCTTGGACCCGCCATACTCGCCCAGGGACCAGGATAAGCCCCCGTCCACAAGCCGAATGGCGACCACCGACTTGTTGACCCTCTTGGCCAATTCCCTGATGTCGGGATAAGTCATATACTGGACCGGCTTCTTCTCCTGACGGTCGGCCGGCGTCGTCGGCTGGTACGGTACCGGCTGAAAGCCGATCGGTCCCTTGCTTGCAGCTTGCGAGTCCTGACGGTACTCTGGTACATTCGCAGGTGCGGAGCGGGTGGCCGCTTTGCGGAGTTGCACCTCTTCCGCCATACAGAGCGTGGAAAAGGCAATCAAACCGACGCTGAATGCTGACGCACAAATTCCGGCTAATCGGGCACCCGGCATGAGCGGACTCCTCAATACACTACCCGGATCCGATGCGCTGATTAGGCCGCTGGTCCGGAGCGTGAGTCGGCATATAGCCCCACGGAGGCAACCTTGTCAATTCATTTTTGGTATTTTCCAAGATCTTAACGCAATGTTTGGTGAATTTATTAATGTTCTCCATTAAATCAACACCTCGCGTCTCAGGAGTACTTTACCATGTACGAAGTTGAAATTGTAACAAGTTTCTCCGCAGCTCACTCTCTGCGTGACTATAACGGAAAGTGCGAGCGCCTTCATGGTCACAACTATAAAATCCATGTGGCCGCGCGCTCCTCTTCCACAGGTCGAGGCGGGATGGTCATCGATTTCACGGAGTTGAAACAAGCGACATCTTCGGTCATTGACCGGTTCGATCACCGCTACCTCAATGAGGTGAGCCCGTTCGATACCATAGAGCCCTCTGCGGAGCATATCGCCAAGGTTGTCTTTCAAAGCCTCGAACAGGAGCTCGGAGCGTCCGGGGCCATGCTTCACAGCGTGTCCGTGTGGGAATCGGACAGCTCGCGGGCCACATATTTCCGGGACGCCGACGGTTGACAATGCTATTGAATCGGGTACAACCTTTTCCAGAAGCAGCGAGCGATTTGCCGGTGTCGGTCGGTATTTGCCGGTAAGAGGCTTGGCATACCGGTACGACTCGGCGTCCGGTTTCCTCTTCAACAGAATGAGTGAAAACATACGAGAGGCCTCAACATGGAAAGCGCTTCGCGCAAGCATGTAATCACTGTGGGATCTGCGGCAATGCCCGATATCCAGAGCATGCCCGACCACCGCAACATCCCCATCGACAAAGTGGGCGTCAAGGGACTGCGTTACCCCATTCGCGTCAAAGACCGCCAAAAACAATTTCAGCACACTGTTGGAATGTTCGACTTGTTTGTGAACCTCCCCCACGACTTCAAGGGCACCCACATGAGCCGTTTCATTGAAGTGCTTAACGAGTTTCACGGGGAGGTGTCGATGGAGAAGTTTCAGGACATCCTCGAAAATGTCAAAACCAAGCTCAGTGCGCAAAGCGCTCACATGAACGTGCAATTTCCTTATTTTATGGAGAAAACCGCGCCTGTGACAGGCACCCGGGGGTTGATGTCCTACACGTGCTTCATGAGGGGCTCACTGGCCGACCGCTTTGATCTGATCGTCGGAGTGGAAGTGCCGGTTACCACGGTGTGCCCGTGCTCCAAGGAGATCTCTGACGGCGGAGCGCACAACCAGCGTGGTCTTGTTCGCGTCCAGCTTCGCTTCAAGCGCTTCTTTTGGATCGAAGAAATAATCGAGATCGTGGAATCCTCGGTGAGTTGCGATGTGTATTCGTTGCTGAAGCGCGCGGATGAGAAGTACGTTACTGAACAGGCGTACAACAACCCGATGTTCGTCGAGGATGTGGTGCGGGCGGCCCTGTCGCGCCTCAGGGAGAAGAACAATTTCCCCTGGTACCGTATTGAGGCTGAAAACATCGAGTCGATTCACAACCATAGCGTCTATGCAATGATTGAGAAAGACTTTTCTCCGCAACCCGATTGTTTTCGAGGGGAAAAACTGAGTCTGTTCAAATGAGAGCAGTCGAGACTTTTCGCTCCGCTTTCTGGGGGCCGGTCTTAGCCTCCCCTACTCGGGACCGTTGCGGACGACAATGCACATAGAGTTGTGAATCAATCGACTCATAATTGAATGCTGAATTGACTCATCCTCCTTATCGTACATAACCAATAAGTTAGAGATTTCTGCAAGATTTTTCTTTACATCGCGGGCGCTTTGGGGCAATTACGCTGGAAGGAGGATCTCACGAATGCAGTCGGCACCACAATTGATCTTGCGTTTCGTCACCGTGTGCGCGGTCGGGCTCGTTCTTGCCACGGGGACTGCTCAGGCCCGGCCGGTGGATCGCGAAAGGGACGTCAAGGCAGGGCGTCCGCAGCTTCAGAAGCCCGCAGTCGAGTCCAAGCCCGTCTGGATCGTTGTGAACCTCTTCTCTGGAGCTTCGTCCAAACAGGCTGTCAGAGTGCGGGACGCTCTTGCCGGACTCGGAGCGGAAGGCCAGGGCATCGTTATTCCATATCGCGATGTAACCGTCGAAAACATGAAAAAGCTCCAACCGGCATTTATTGCATTGAGCCCCAATGGGGTCCCATGGTGCAAGTATAACAGAGAAAGTCTGGGGCAATTCCTCCAGGCGTTGAAGGTGATTGTCGAAGACCTTCAAATTCCCGTGCTCGGCGTGTGCGGTGGCCACCAGGCGCTTGCGCTCGCGTTCGGCGGCAAAGTCGGCCCGATCCGCGGCGGCGAGGATGACTGCCTGCCCTACGGGAAGAACCCTACGGAACGGGGCCGCCACTACGTGAGGGTCGCCCGGGACGATCCGATCTTCCGCGGCATGGGCAAGACCCTGAACATGGTGCAGAATCACTACGACGAAGTGAAGCGCCTTCCGGAGGGGTTTGTCGATCTGGCCGAGAATGAGCTTTGCCCGTACCAAATAATTCGCCACCCAACGCGACCGGCGTACGGAGTACAGGCCCATTGCGAGTACTATTACAGCTCGCGTCCGGATGGCGGGCTTCTCATGCGGAACTTCCTTGAGATCGCCCGGACCTACAACCGTACCGTGCGGAATTCCACGGGGACAGAAACAGCAAACACACCACCGTCCCAAGGAAGGGTGGCTACCGTTACTCGAGGGAAGTAGCACGAGCGAACCCAACCACAAAGCCACGGAGACCTTACTTACGTGTCCGAACAAACTGAACTCGGCCGCGTCCTGATCATCGAAGACGACCCATACAATGGGCCTTTTACCCAGGAGCTCCTCGCCGGTGTCGGCTTTCGCGCAGACCTCGCGGTCTCGGCCGAGGCGGGGCTGAAGGTGCTCGAAACCGCGGACCACGACGGTCCCGACATGATTCTCCTCGACGTGAATCTTCCGGGGATGAGCGGCCTGGAACTGGCGGAGAAACTCAAAGCCCACCCCGAGTTCCAGTATATTCCTGTGATGATGTTCACGGTGCACGATTCGCTCGAGAGTAAGATCGAGGGACTCAACAGGGGCGCGGATGACTACCTGATCAAACCCTATCAGCCCGATGAGCTTATTGCCCGGGTGAATTCCATGCTCCGCATCAGGCGGCTTTACGGTAGCCTGCGCCACGAGCGCCTGGTCAACCGGCACCTCAGCCGCACGATGGACAGGAGCGAGAAGCTCAGCAACCTGCTTGGCCGGTCGCCGCAGATGCGCCGAATCTGCGAGCTGATCCTCGACGTCTCGGATACGGACTCGCATGTGCTGATTCAAGGCGAATCCGGCACCGGCAAGGAAGTGATTGCTCGCGCTCTCCACCGCGAAGGCCGCCGCAGTTCCGGCCCCTTTGTAGTGGTGAACTGCGCGGCGTACGCGGAGACGCTCTTGCACTCGGAGCTTTTCGGGCACGAAAAAGGAGCGTTCACGGGCGCCTTTCGGCGCAAGTCCGGGCGCTTTGAGCAGGCGCGAGGGGGGACCATATTTCTCGACGAGATCGGCGAAATCAGCCTTCCGACTCAAGTGGTCCTTCTACGGGTCATCCAGGAGAGGACCTTCGAGCGGGTCGGAGGGGAGGAGACGCTGTCCACCGATGCTCGAATCATCGCAGCGACGAACAGAAACCTTAAAGAGGCTATGAGTAAGGGCATCTTTCGGGAAGACCTCTACTGGAGACTCAATGTGATTTCCATCTACGTCCCGCCGCTGCGGGAGCGGAAGGAAGACATACCTCAGCTGGTGGCCAATTTCATCGACCGATTTAACGAGTCGATGGGCAAGAACATTATCGGCGTTACCAACGAGGCGATGGATTTGATATTCCATCATCACTGGCCCGGCAACGTCCGAGAGCTTGAAAACATCATCGAGCGGTCCATCGTGCTTGCCAAGGGAGAATATATCACTCCGGAACACCTCCCGCCGGAGATCACTACCCGCGAGCCGGCTTCCGAGCGGGCTGGACGGACGGCAAACCTGAGACGGTTGGAACGGGACCACGTCTTCTCAGTGTTGGAGAAGTGCGGATGGAATAAGTACAAGGCCGCTCAACTCATGGGAATCAGCCGCAGCACTTTGTACAGCAAGATCAGGAAATTGGGGCTCGAACGCGAAGGGCCGCAACCGAACTGCTCTTTTCCCGGATAATCCATGCGTCCGGCTCCCGATTTCGTCATCATCAAACACTATCTTTACACGATTTGAACAAATCCCCTCCAATATGGGAAGCCCCACCTGACCTGGGCGGGCTATCCCAATTTAGCGGGATTGCCCGATCTTTTTTTGACGGACCGTCGCAGCGCCCCCCTTTTTGCCCGGTTGCCCTCGATGAGAACGCCTGCTATTGCCGAGGCTGTCTGAAAAGGTATCGGAAATGGAAATGGGCAAGATTTTCAGCAACCGATATGCGGCCCGGGTTTATCAGCGACGCTTATTG
>JAIWNO010000210.1 GCA_020216785.1 Desulfomonile sp. | reverse complement strand
GTTCTCGCGCGGATGACCCATACGATGGCGCACCGCGGCCCGGACGATCACGGGCTTTATGTGGATGGGCCCGCGGGACTCGGACATCGAAGGCTCTCTATTATCGACCTGGAAGCCGGCCGTCAGCCTATGGCCAACGAAGACGAGACCGTATGGATCGTCTTCAACGGCGAGATATATAACTGCTTGGAGCTGCGGGACAAACTGGAGGCGTGTGGGCATCGTTTTCGTACGCGCAGCGACACCGAAGTCATCATCCACGCGTACGAGGAGCACGGAACCGCGTGCGTGACGCTCCTCAACGGCATGTTCGCGTTTGCAATCTGGGATACCCGCCGATCCCGGTTGTTCGCCGCCCGCGATCGTGTCGGTATCAAGCCCTTCTTCTATACTAATGCCGACGGCAGTTTTCTCTTTGGGTCGGAACTCAAGTCGATTCTCGCTCATCCTGGGGTGGAACGCCGAATTGACCCTGTCGCTGTGAGTCAATATCTCGCGTTCGAGTATGTGCCGACGCCTCGAACGATTTTTGAGGGGATTTCCAAGCTGCCGCCGGGGCATGTGTTGACCGTAGAGCACGGCCGGGTCACGGTGGAGCGGTACTGGGATGTGTCCCTGGGCAAGAGCGAGGCGCTGCCGGCCCGGAGTGGAGCGGTGTACGAGGCGGAACTTAGGGATGCTCTTCTTGAGTCCGTTCGCAAAGAGCTGATTTCGGACGTTCCGATCGGCGTATTGCTGAGCGGCGGGATTGATTCCAGCGCTGTGGCCGCAATGATGGTCGAGGTCGTTCCCGGCAACGTGCAGAGCTTTTCCATCGCGTTCGAGGATCCTTCCTTCGATGAGTCGAGTCACGCGCGGCTCGTGGCTCAGCACCTGGGGACCGATCACCACGAAGCCACGCTCACTGCCGACATGATGCTGGAATTGGTGCCGCGGATCGCAGAGTTCCTGGACGAGCCCCTCGGAGACTCATCGATCATTCCCACATACCTTCTCTCGAATTTCACGCGACAACACGTAAAGGTCGCACTCGGCGGGGACGGCGGCGATGAGCTGTTTGCGGGCTATTCAACGCTCCAGGCCCATCGTCTTATGGAAATATACCGCCGTGTAGTGCCCAAGACGCTGCGCCGGCGCCTCATCCCATGGGTGGTGGACAAGCTCCCGGTTTCGTTCGATAATATCAGCCTTGACTTCAAGGTGCGCCGCTTCATCGCGGGACAGTGGGCGCCGTCGGTTGAGCGACATCACCTTTGGATAGGATCATTCACCGCGGAGCAGCGGCGATTACTTATGGCCGGACCGGAGAACGACAGCCTCGGCGATTCCGATCAGGTGTTCGGAAACCACCTCCAAGCCTGCGACGCCCATGAGTTGATAAACCGCATCCTTTATTGCGACATCAAGCTCTACCTGGAGGGAGACATACTCCCCAAGGTCGACCGTGCGAGCATGGCGAACTCGCTGGAAGTGAGGGTCCCGCTGCTCAACCAGACAATGTTGGAATTCGCCGACACGGTGCCCCACGTGTGGAAGCTGCGCGGGCTGACGACCAAGTATTTGCTCCGCCGAGCCGTAAAAGACCGCTTGCCCGCGTCGATCCTTAAGCGCGGAAAAAAAGGCTTTAACATGCCGGTGGCGAAGTGGCTTTGCGGGCCGCTGCTTCCCTTGGCTTCGGACATGTTGAGCGAGGAGCGCCTCAAGCGTGAAGGGCTCTTCAATCCGACATACGTGAGGAGCCTGATGGACGATCACCTGGCGCGGCGGAGCGATAATCGTAAGCTCCTATGGACGCTGCTCGTCTTTGAGCTATGGCGTGAAAAGTGGGCCTGATGCGTGCACTTCGGCTGTTATTTGTCAACTACGAATACCCACCCCTCGGGGGAGGCGCGGGCAATGCGACCGCGCACTTGGGCAAAGAACTCGCGGCGCTCGGCGCTGAGGTGACGGTCCTTACGTCAGCATTTCGCGGTCTAGCCGACTACGAACGAACAACTGGGCTCGCGGTGCGCCGCGTGCCGGTGGTGCGTCGTCGTGTGGACCGGTGCACTCCGCCTGAAATGGCCACCTTCGTTTGCAGCGCGACCGTGGCGGCGCTCCGGCTGGCCCGACGGATGAGGCCGGACGTGACCGTCACCTTTTTCGGCATTCCCAGCGGCCCGGTGGGACTGGCGCTCAAGCTGGCGTACGGCATCCCTTATCTTGTTTCGTTGCGGGGAGGAGATGTCCCGGGCTTTCAGCCGTACGACTTGGCGCTCTATCACCGGCTCTTAGGCGGGACGATCCGCTCGCTGTGGAGGCGGTCAGCCGGCGTGGTTGCCAACAGCGACGGCCTGAAGGCGCTCGTGCAGCAGTCCGCTCCCCACCAGCCGGTGCTCGTCATTCCCAACGGCGTGGACGTGGTCCGCTTCCGACCACCTGAAACTCGTGGCGAAGACCCCGCGGTTCGCATCGGCTTTGTTGGGCGTCTCGTGCATCAGAAAGGCGTTGATGTGCTTATGCAGGCTGTGGCGCTACTCGAACCTGAGCTGCCCTTCGTGATTGATATTGTGGGCGACGGCGCGGAGCGCCAGGAACTTAGGTCCCTCGCTGCAAACCTCGGAGTTGAGGATCGGGTGCGGTTTCTGGGGTGGAAGGCCGGCGAAGAGCTGCCCGAGTTGTATCGGCGTATGGACGCGTTCGTGCTCCCCTCGCGTGACGAAGGTATGCCTAATGTCGTGCTGGAGGCGATGGCCAGCGGACTCCCGGTGGTGGCCACGCGAGTCGCAGGAACTGAGGAGCTTGTTTGCGACGGCAAGACCGGCTTGATTGTGCCGCCGGAGGACCACCAAGCGCTAGCCGCGGCACTTCGACGCACCATCACGGATGGAACAGCGCGGACAGCTATGGGCGCGGCCGGCCGCCGTCTTGTTGAAGCTCGGTACACGTGGCGTCGCGTGGCAGAAGAATATCTCGCCCTTGCTGAGTCGTGCGTGGCCCGCGAGTGCCGACGCCGAGGGACGGTGGACTGATGTGCGGGATCTGCGGCCTTGTCCACGTGCAGCATGACAGGCGTGTCGAGCGGTCAGTCCTCGAAAGCATGAATGAGGTCATCCGCCACCGGGGCCCGGACAGCGGCGGTTTTTACGTGAACGGGAACGTGGGGCTGGCCATGCGCCGGCTCGCGATCATTGACTTGGTCACAGGCGATCAGCCGCTTTCGAATGAAGACAACACCATCTGGATTGTTTTCAACGGAGAGATCTACAACTACCCCGAACTGCGCCCTAAGCTGGAAGCTGCCGGCCATTCCTTTAGAACGGATTCCGATACCGAGGCCATTGTCCACCTTTACGAAGATTACGGGCCTTCGTGCGTCGACCTCCTGCGGGGCATGTTCGGGCTCGCGATCTGGGATGAGCGCCTCCAACAGCTGCTGCTCGCCCGCGACAGAGTAGGCAAGAAACCGCTCTATTACGCCGAGTACGATGGGAGCTTTATCTTCGGCTCCGAGATCAAGAGCATTCTCCAATACCCCGGCTTTCCGCAAGAGGTGGATTGGGAGGCGATTCACCACTATCTGACCCTCCAGTACGTTCCCGACCCGTGGAGTGCGTTCAAGGCCGTTCGCAAGCTGCTGCCGGCCCATCGTCTCATGTGGTGCGACGGCCGCATGACCGTGGAGCGTTATTGGGACCTCGATTATGAACCCAAGTGGAATGGTCCGCAGGAAGAGATCGAGCAGCTCGTGACGGATACGGTAGCCGAAGCGGTCAAGATCCGTCTCATGAGTGATGTTCCCCTGGGTGCTCACCTGAGCGGCGGGATTGACTCAAGCATTGTCGTTGGGCTCATGGCGGGGATGATCACCGAACCCGTAAAGACCTTCTCCATTGGGTTCAAGGAGGATGCGTTCAGCGAACTGCCGTACGCGCGCGCAGTCGCTCGCACGTTCGGTACCGATCATCATGAATTCATCCTTGAACCGGACGCGCTCGACATTCTGCCAAGGCTTGTTCATCACTTTGATGAGCCCTTTGCGGACCCGGCCGCGATCCCGACATGGTACCTGTCGGAGATGACGCGTCGACACGTCACGGTCGCGCTCAACGGAGACGGTGGCGACGAGGCCTTCGGCGGCTATCAGCGCTACTACGCGGATGTGATTGCCGACGTGTACGCGCTTGTCCCCTCGGTGATCCGCCGCGGGCTGCTTGATCGCATCGCGGCAGCACTGCCCGTGCAGACGGACCGGCCTATGGAGCGCAGCTACGCGATGGCGCTTCGGCAGCTGAGCCGGGCCGCGGACCTGCCTCATGACGCAAGCGTGGTGCGGTGGGGGGCTTATTTCACGGAAGCAGACAAACAAGCGCTCTATACGGATAATCTGCTGGAAGTCGTGAACTGCACGGATTCCGCGCAATTGCTCATCGAGACATTCCGCCGAGCGCGTGCTTCGACTCGTGTAGACAAGACGCTCTACACCGACGTGCACAATTATCTGCCGGGCGCCCTTCTGCCCAAAGTTGACCGCACCACGATGGCTCATTCGCTTGAGGCGCGATCGCCGTTTCTGGACCACAAGGTGCTCGAAGTTGCAGCGCGGCTTCCCGTGCGGTGGAAGGTGCGGCCGGGCAAGACCAAGTGGATTTTGAGGAAGCTCTTCGCGCAGCTTGTCCCCGCGGAAGCGGCGAAGCGGGGCAAGACAGGATTCAGCGTGCCACTCGGACGATGGTTCCAGGGGCCGCTTCATGATCCGGTGAAGGATCTTCTGCTCTCTGACGCATCCAGCCTCCATCAGTATTTCCGCAAAGACCGAATCGCCGGCCTCATCGAAGAAAATCGGCTGGGCCTGGCGGATCACGGTAAACGCCTCTGGGCACTCCTTAACCTCGAAGAGTGGCTCAGACGGCTGAAGAAATGAGCGGCAACCGTTCGGTCGTCGGTGGGAAGGCGCTGAATAGTCCGCTTTTCATGACATGACCGAATGGTTAATCTTCGTTGCTCTTCGTTAAGATATCGCCTTGACTTCAGCACCTTTTCGGCATTATTATTATATTATTCCATCGCATGACTTATGGATGAAAAGAGACCCGGGCCTGCGGCGCGAAGACGAGCGTGCCTGCAGACGGGTGTTCTGTCGCCTCTCCGGTCCAAGAAGCCTTGGTCGAGAGCGGACGGGCACGATAGCGATAAAGACTCACCGAACCGACGCGCAGAGCGGCACAGCCGACCAGCGCGGTCCGTTCGTGTAGCCTTTTTAGGAAGGGCCGGGGAACCCTTTCGCTGGACGATGGGTTCCCCGGAGTTTTTCTGCAACAGACATGCAAAGGCGCACATTCCTTCAAGCAGTCGGCGCGGCGGGGATCGTATCCCTGATCGATATCATCTGGTTCCACAAGCCTGTGCAGGCCACTCGTGGCCCCTGCGAGACTCCTGGACTCAGGGGCCCGTTCGATATCGCTCTAGACGCGTCGGGACGGCTCCTCGTCACGGACCCGCCGAGTTATTGCGTCATCTCTCTCGACCACTCGTACAAGCCTGTCTTCGGCTTCGGCGGTCCCGGCGCAGCGGAGGGGAAGATGAACTTCCCCAAGGGTATCGCGGTCGATCGCGAGGGGCTCGTGTACGTGGCGGACTGCAACAACTGCCGGGTCCAAGTGTTTTCCCCAACCGGCGAGCTTCAACGGGTGATTGGCTCGATCGGGTCCATCGGCGGCAGTTTCGCCAATCCCCAGGGCGTGCACGCGGACGCGGAGGGACGACTCCTCGTTGCTGATACGCGCAATCATCGGGTTCAGATCTTCCGTGGGAACGAATTGATCGGGATAATCGGCGAGTTAGGCGACGGAGACGATCAATTTCGCCTTCCCACAGCATGTGTGACGGGTCCGGACGGCGACATTTTTGTGCTGGACAGCAAGCACGGTCTCGTCAAGGTATTCGGCAAAGACCTGAAGTACAAGCGGAGTTTCGGCGGAGTGGGAACCGCGGCCGGTCTGCTCAATCTGCCGCAAGGGATGGCTTTGGACGATCGGGGCCATATCTGGATCGCGGACACTAACAATCACCGGCTACAGCAGTTCACGCTCGAAGGCACGCCGGCATCGGTCCTGGGAAGGCACGGTCGAGGACCGGGCGAGTTCGACACCCCGACTGGGGTCTTATGTAATGGCGCCTCGATCTACGTGGCGGACAACGGCAACGGGCGAGTGCAGGTGTTGTCGCGAACATGAGTTCGGGCTTTGCTAAGGATCATGTTTCGTGTGTTGGTCGCACATTTCGGGAGACCATGGAGGGACAGGCATCTTGCCTGTCTCCTTCGGAAGTGATCGCCAAAAGACGTTACAGGCAGGATGCCCGTCCCTCACCGGCCCCACCAAAACAAGGGCACAATGGTGATCCGATAGCGAAGAATCCACCACTACATTTGCACCACGATGTAATGAGCGAAACAATTTTCAACCGGCCCGAACGGACACGACGATGAGCCTGGAACAAGCCACCTTAGGTTTCCTGATTGCGGTCTTTCTCGCGGCGGAAGTGTACCGCTTCGTGCGCGGGACCCGAGGGGTCATTGTAGGAGTGGACGAGCCCGCAATGCCACTCGTAGCGCTCCCTATTACCAACGTGACGGTCAGGCTGGATGACGGCCGCAAGGTTCAGGCTCGGCTCGACATCTGTACCTCGTGCTTAGGACATCTCAAGACCGGCGACCAAGTCCGGGTTGCCGAGACTCGGGAAGGCTGGGTCGTGGACCTGCCGTGGCGAAATCGGAACCAGTGCACAATTTCAGCCACACGACGCGAAATCCGGTCGTACGCTGACCGAGAGTGAGGAGACCGGCGGTGGAGATCCTCGGTTACATAACGCTTTTTCTCTTCCTCTCGCTAATGCTTCTCACGCTGTTCGGATACATCCGTACCCCGGTTCAGACGGTATTGGTGCTGTCAACGATACTCTGTCTGATCATCGGCGGAGTGTTTCGCTTTGTGTATTCGGGCTGGGATGCGGTGATGCTGCTGCCCAACGAGTTCCTCGGGGGCATCATTCTTCATCCTATCACCGCGCTGCTCACCGGATTGTTTCTCGCAGGCGGTCTAAAGGCTTCGGGCGGGTTCGAGGCGCTCAAGGTGATACTGGGCTATCTGCGCAGGAGCCCGGTCGGGCTGGTCGGCACGCTGGTCATCCTGATCAATCTGCCGGTGATATCGTCGCTGCCGTGCGGCCGAATCCTCGCTGCCGCGTTGTTGCCGCTGCTGTTCACGTTCGGGTTTGAAGGCGGGCTCGGCATCCTGACCAAGTCTCAGCTCATCGTGCTGATCGGCGCATTCACTCGCAACGCGATGGGGTCGTGCGGACCCTCACCCATCGGCGGGGTGGGGCAGATTGGCGAGGGTTTTCTCGGCAGCTTTTTCGCTACCGCTTCCGACGGCATCTTGCGTGCGCCGCAGGCTTTTGCGCTCATCCTCGGGACCGCTATCGTGGCGCTTTTTCTCAAGTTGATCAGTCAGCGAGTGTATCCCGAAGACGTATCCCTGAGAGACGCACCCGAAGGCCAGGCAGCGGGCAAGATCGAGCCGGAAATCCACGCTCCGTTTGAAGGCTACCTGGCACTCGTGATCTTTGTGGCATCACTGCTGATTTCAATTTTCCAGCCCTTCGGCAAGATGCCGGTTCAGACGGTGCTCGTCGCTGGCGCGCTCGTAATGGTGGTCGTGTGCCGCATCAGGATCAACGATCTGATGGAAGGTATCATCCTCCTGCCGGTGACAGCCATGACCGCAGGTTTTCTTGCCGCCGGCGCTCTGGCGGCCACGGGCGGATTCGACGCTCTCGGGGTAATGCTCAACAGCCTCGTAAAGGTGCCTTTCCTCGGGATCGCCGGCATGATCGCGATCTTCGTGCAGTTCCAGACGATCCTGCCATTGTCGTGCTCGCGGATTCTTACGGCTGCGCTCGTGCCGGTGTTGTATCTGTTCGGGCCTGCGAAGTTCGCGTTCCTTGACTGGTCGCAACTTGCTATCGTGATGGCCGCGTACATCATCAACGCGACCACGTCGTGCGGACCGTCACCTCTCGGCGGCGGCGGGATGATGGGCGAAGGGACCATGCGAGCCGAAACAGGCTACATCAAGGGAGCGTACACGTTTTCCGCGATGGCTGTCATGGCCCCGCTTGCAGCGATCTACATGAAATTCCTCAATCTGTCCGTCTTCGAGCCGAGCGACCCGAAATTCGTCAAGGACATCTTGACAATAGTCGAATTCACTTTACTGGTCGGTGTTGCGAGCATCGCTTTTATCGCTCTCGGAGGCCGGGTTTTCGGACCCGATGCGTCGAAAAACTGGTTCACGCAAATGGCGGGCTTCATCGTCTGCGGAGCAATGGCCGGCGGGATTCTGGCGTTCGCTCTGTTCGAGACCAACCCGACAGCGATCATACAGGGAATTATCGGCGGGATAATCGCCGCGGTGCTGATCATGCTCATGGTCCCGAGAACGCTGTCTCGACGCATGACCGCGACTCTGACGGGTGAAGGGATCTGAGCGTGAAAGCAATACCTTTTGAAAGAGATGAGAATGTATGCGGACCTTCGCCGCCCCTTATGGTGGGACAGGCATCCTGCCTGTCCCACCATTCCTGTTGGAGACTCGCCAGCAGATTTCTGGAATGGAGTGGTTGGAGCGCGGACGAACCATACGGGGACGTCATTCCGGCGGAAGCCGGAATCCAGGACATCGATGATGGTTCCCGACTTGGGTCGGGACGACGTCTGGACCGGACGCCCTCTTTCAATCGCTTTCAGCGAAAGCACGTGGGTGTAACATTGTGCTGACTTGGGTGATGTTTCTTTTCGTGGGTGCCATTTCCGGTGCGATCATCGCATGGGCGCTCGATATGAAGACCGGCAAGGAACTGGTGCAAGGAGCAGTGGGCGGACTTATTGCAGGCCTGCTCATGGCCGCGATGCTCCCTCATTGACGTAGGCTATGATTATGGCGGACCCGGAAAGCACGCGTAAGCCGAAAAAGAGAGAAGACCCGGACCAGCCGTACGTCCTGCCGGGGATTCATCGGTTCCAGTTCTTCACGAACCTGAAGGATCGCGGCTGGACCATGAACCTGGACAGGGCCGCGCTCTTCGGCGTGGTAGCTGCGCTGCTCGCCACGATGATCAAGCCGCTGGTGCGAGGAAACGCTGCGACGATCTACTGTTACGAATGTCGTGCTTGCTACGCGACTCAGGATCGCTGTCCTGTCGGGATCGCGTATCAGGCCGAGCTGTCCGTCGCCGGCAGGGTAGGGGACTACGACCGGTTCATTCGCAACGGCGGGCTCAAGTGCATCCGATGCGGTAACTGCCAGAGCTATTGCGTGCAGTATCTTCCTTTGCCGCAGATGTTCGGCACCATGCAGCAGGACACCAGGACGGCCATCCGCAGCGGGATCGTGCCGCGATACGTACTTGAGCGAGCTTTAAAGGAAGGCCTTGTGGGAAAGGAATTCATCGATGACGTGGTCAATGCTCTCGCGTGATCCGGGAGGGGTGCTTGTAGAGGCGCTCTCGACCCGCGGAGTGCGCCTGAGCATATACCTCGTACTCGTGGCAGCGCTTTTCCCTTCGGGCCGTTTCATTCTTGCGCTTGCTTTGCTCGTCGGCCTCGCTGTGGTCTGGGGCCGGGAGTATCGCCGAAACGGCAGCCGGAAAATTCACTACCTGGCCGCGGCCGTGTGCGTGATTGTCGCTGCATTTCTCATAGCACGAGTGGATGTGCGCAACGTAGATGAGTTGCGGCTTGCGCGGAATCCCTGGGGAGCAGGGATCGAACTCGTGCGGGACGGCACGTACATCGGCCAAGGTGACGGATACCGGGGACCGATCCGCGTCCAGGTGCAGGTGAAGGACCATCGCATCGCGGGCGTAAAAACGCTCGAATATCCGGATCTTATCTCCGTGCAGGACAATGCGCTCGCGCAGTATAAGAGCCAAATCATCGCGACCGGCCGCCTTGAGCCGC
>JAIWNO010000209.1 GCA_020216785.1 Desulfomonile sp. | reverse complement strand
CGGCCCAGCCGGCCCTGTTTCGAGGCGCGGAGGCCACACTCAACGGATACGCAACAGCCATCGAGCGGGCCCTGAGCGACGGCATTCCTGATTATCCGCGCTACACCATGTTTTCCCGGATCGTACTCGGAGCGTTCATCGGGATCGCTCCGGACAGGGTTACGCTCAACGCGCTGGCAATACTGTTCGCTGCATTTCTCGTGTTCGAATACACGCTTCAGTCGATGTTGACGCCGGGGACAGGCCGTGCAATCAACTGTTACAATTGTGCGACGTGCGTCGGTGTGTGCCCCATCAAGGAGGCGGAAGGGGTCCAGTTCCCAATGGGGCTGGTGCTGCTCACCAGGCTGGGTGACTACAAGCGGGTGACGGAACTCTCCCGCTACTGCGTGGGTTGCGGTAGATGCGCGGCAAAGTGCCCGATCGGCAACTCAGGACCGCTGGTGATCTCGGCAGCGTTCCAGGCGTGCTTCAATCGGAAGAGGGCTGAGGAGCGCGAGCGGGCTCGGGAGGCCGCCACATGAGCAGGGTCGCCGGATATGTCATCGCAGCTGCGGCGCTGCTTGTGGTCGTTTTCGCGGCAGCGGACTACTCGACCCGCACGGCCGCTTGCATGGCGTGTCACACACAGGAGGCCGTGTACGCTCAGTGGATGATCGGGCGTCTTCAGGCGGAAAAAAAGGGATTCTCCCATGAAATGATCGCGTGCGCTGACTGCCACGTAAAAGGGGCGCCCGAGCGGACTATCGCATCACGATTCAGGGGTCTGCTCCACGCTGTGGAGTACTTTGTGCCCCAGATCGACCCGCGACGCTCTACCGCTCCGGGGCTCGTCAAGCGCTGGCCCGTCCCGTACGAGAATTGCCAGAGCTGCCACCTTGGCGCGATCGTGCGAAAGGCAGTGCAGGTGAGAGACCTGCCGCCGAATTTGCAGCAAATTGGTCTCGTGATGGACCACCGTAAGCATGTACTCGCGCGGGACGACACCTGCGCGAAGTGCCACGAGCGGTACAAGGAGAAAGATACAGCGGACCGGGCAGTAAATTACGCGGAAGTAAACCATTTGGGGTGCGATTCCTGCCACAGCGCCGCGTCCCACGCGTACCGCGCGGGCCGTGTGCAGCCGCTATCGGAAAAGGAATTCCTCCTTGCACGTGATGAGGCGTGGAACAGACTGGCCACCAATCCGAGATGGATGGTTCCCATCCCTACGGAGCGGACATGCCGAAAGTGCCACGATGGCAAGTTTCACTACAAGACAAAGATCTTTCTCGCGGACTGCCGGAATGACCACAATTTCGATAATTGCGTCAAGTGTCACCCTCTCATCACGCGAGAATACTTCGACAAGCTGAGAGCGAACCGTGGGAAGCTCACCTGTCTGCAGGGCCTGAGCGACACGGACGGGTGAGAGGAGGCTGGGAAATGCCTTCCATAAGAGACGACAAGGAAAAGATCAACCGCGAGATCGCGGACGAAATCCTTAAAATAAAGGCGCCGCCCGTGGCGAGATTTCGCCTCTTGTCCCGCGGGATGGAGCCGTATCACCGGCTGGATATCAAGGACGAAGCGTCGGACATTACGGGCGACAAGGCTTGCCTTGCCTGCGGCAACTGCATCGACTCGTGTCCGGTACTTCGGAAGCATCCCGAGCTTTTCGAGAAGACGGAACAGCGGACTTCGTTCGCGCTCGAGGCGTGCGTGGGCGAGGACTGCGAGCAGTGCTATTCGTGCGTGCTCGCGTGTCCCCAGGTGGACACAGCGTATAAGGACTACATTGTCGACGAGGTGATCCCGGAGACCATCCAGCCGGCTCCTCGTATCACTGCGTTGGACAACTATTTCATGGCCATCATCGCGCTGGTGTTCGGGGTGCTCATCGGCGTGTTCCTCGCACGATGAACAGGCTCCGGCAACTGATGACGACGCAGGGTGAAGAAAGGATGAGCGAACATGGCAACGGCTGAACCCCTCCAGTCCGCAGCGGAACAAGCGCCCGCACTCGATTTGACGGAGCGCACCGACCTGGTTCCGATTTTTATCATGGGGAAGAAATACGACGTTCCCAGCACCCTGACCATTCAGAAAGCGCTCGAATATGCTGGTTACCAACTCATACGCGGGTGCGGTTGCCGCGGGGGGATCTGCGGCGCGTGTGCCACGGTCTACCGAATGCCGGGCAGCCCGAAGATCCACGTGGGGCTTGCGTGTCAAACCCTCGTGCAGCCGAATATGTACCTGACTATGGTGCCGTTCTTCCCCGCAAACCGTGCGGTGTACAACATTGAGGAAATGAAGCCCGACACACACGCGCTCCTCAAGGTGTATCCGGAACTCACCAAGTGCATGGGGTGCAACACCTGCACCAAGTCCTGCCCCATGGAACTTGACGTGATGGAATACATTTCCGCGGCACTCAGGGGAGACCTGGAACGCACCGCCGAATTGTCCATGTCATGCGTCATGTGTGGAATCTGCGCGTCGCGCTGTCCAGCGGAATTGGGGCAATACCATATCGCGATCCTGTGCCGGCGACTCACCGCGCGGCACCTCAGGCCCAAGGCCGCGCACGTGGCAGAAATGGTCGAGCGGGTCGAGTCCGGCAGGTACGAGGAGCCGCTCCGGCAACTGATGACGGCCGACTTGGACACGCTCCGGAAGCTTTATGTTGAACGGGAAATGGAGCCTCATACTGCAGATGAAATGTGGCAACCCCAGGAAACGCGATTCTTGTAAGTCCGATCGCCGGACTGCAGCCAGGCGCCGCGGGACCGTCACTGGGAGGCAATCATGGGATATACCGCCGAACTGCTTGAACTGATCAAACGGGTTGAAAAGACCCGCCCCGAACGTGTGGCACGGAAAAAGGCCGGGCAGGAGTTTACCGCTCTCACCCTTGAGCAACGGGCCGACCGGCTTAAGAAATACCATCCCGACTACCGGGAAGGCGGTTTGCGTGAACTCAAGATCGGGCCGAGTAAAGGCTACGCGCTTGCTCGGGAGATCGCTGACCTCTTCGAAGCGCGCAGTCGTGTCGACCCGGACAAGATCGACTTAAACGAAGTGCACTACGAAACCGACGTGCTGGTGATCGGCGGTGGCGGCGCGGGCACGGCCGCGGCGCTCATGGCCCAAGAGCAGGGAGCGCGTGTCATCATCGCGACCAAACTCCGACACGGCGATGCCAATACCATGATGGCCGAAGGCGGCATCCAGGCTGCGACCAAAGGCTGGAAAGACTCGCCGTACTACCACTATCTCGACGTAATGGGCGGTGGACACTTCGAGAACGACCCGGAACTCGTGCGCACCATGGTGCTCGAAGCGCCCAAGGTCATCGCATGGTTGGAGCGGCTCGGCTGCATGTTGAACAAGTGGCCGGACGGCAAGCTCTTCACGCTCCACGGCGCGGGCACCTGCCGCAAACGGATGCACTACGCGGGCGATCTCACCGGTGCGGAGATCATGCGCACCTTGAGAGACGAAGCGCGCAACCGGATCAAAGATATTGGCGTGCTTGAATTCTCTCCCGCGGTAGAATTGCTCCTGGACGACAAGGGACGCTGCTCCGGGGCGGTGCTGTACAACCTGGAGACCGAAGAATACTTCCTCGTGAAGGCTAAGGCCGTGGTCATGGCCACAGGCGGATGCGGACGCCTCCACATCCAGAACTTCATGACCACTAACCACTACGGGGCGACCGGCGATGGGCTCGTGATGGGCTATCGTCTCGGGGTCGGCGTGCGGTTCCTCCACGCGACTCAGTATCATCCGACCGGAGCGGTCTTCCCTGAGCAGGCCGAAGGGCTCCTCATTACGGAAAAGGTCCGGGGCGCGGGCGCGAACCTCGTGAACATCGACGGCGAGCAGTTCGTCTTCGAGCGCGAACCGCGTGACATCGAGTCCGCGAGCATCATCCGCGAATGCACCACCGTAGGAAAGGGCATTCCGGTGCCGGGTCAGCCGGGGAAATTCGGCGTGTGGCTTGATTCGCCCATGATCGACCTGTTGGAAGGCGAAGGCACCGTGGAGCGCGAATTCCCCGCGAAGTTCATTCTCTTCAAGCGTTATGAGATCGACATCTCAAAAATGCCGATGTTGGTTTATCCAACGTTGCACTACCAAAACGGCGGCCTCGCATATAAGCCGGACGGGTCCACGGCAGTGCCTGGATTTTTCGTAGCGGGTGAAGTGGGCGGCGGCGTGCACGGCGCGAACCGCCTCATGGGCAACTCGCTCCTGGACATAACCGTGTTCGGACGGTTGGCAGGCGAGACCGCGGGCCGATACGTCAAGGATCGGGCAGACGTCGGAGCGCTCTCCGTCGAGCATGTCCGCAAGTACCACAAGGAATTGGAAGAGGCGGGCATCGAAACCGATCGAGTGTCGCCCATGATCCTGCCCGACTATGCTAACCCGCTGGTGAGAAAGCGCCAGTGGACCACCACGTACGTCGGCACCATCAGATAACACCGGAGGAGCAGGACTTCAGTGGGACCGGCCCTCGACAAACCGAGCGCGTTAGAGGCACTCAAGGCCTACATTGCGAACCTGCAGGATTCTTCACCGTACTGGCGCGTCCAGGCTGCGGCGTGGGGGATCGCCCTCGTGGTGGTGATCGCGGGAGGAGTGCTTTTCGCGTTGCTCGCGCTGACGTCGGTGTTCGGCGGCGGGAGCGTGACGTACGAGGCCAAAGGATCGCCGGGGCCGGTGATTTTCCGTCATTACACGCACATGTGGTTTCAGGAGGGCAAATATAAGGACTGTAAGACCTGTCACGACAAGCTCTTTGCCACGCAGAAGTACGGGACGTACGTGCTGCGGGCGCTTTACGATTCGCCGCCGAGGAAGTACCGGATCGGCAAGGACTCAACCACGCTCTTCGTTCCTGCGCCGGCAAACGCCGCGGAAACCGATCTCGTCACGTACGAGACCCAAAGAGTGTGCAGCACGTGCGCGACCGGAAACTGCCACGACGGCAAGGAATCGTTCAGTCGAATGGAATGTCTCCAATGCCACCAACGTCGATAAGCGTGCGGAAAGATACACAGATGCCGTTCCGGCTCTCAGGAGATGAATCATGAAGAGGGCTGTGTGGCTGTCTTTCGATCTAGGTATCAATGGTGATTACGAAGGTATCTACACGTGGCTTGCCAATTATGGAGCGACCGAGTGTGGTGATAATTTGGGGTTTTTCCGGTATGAGACCAAAGGTGATTTGCTCGATCAGCTCGCAGCGGATATCCGTGAAAATGTTGAATTGACAAAGAAGAACCGCATTTACGTCATCTACCGAAGTGACGATGGAAAGCTCAAAGGTAGTTTCCTCTTTGGGAAGCGCAAACAGGCCCCTTGGACCGGTTACGGCTCAGTGAAGGAAGAGGAATTGGTGGATGAGGCATAGCATTAATAAGGTAGCGCTTGTAGACTCGGGATTCTGGATAGCGCTGCTGGACAAACGTGATGAACACTACGATGAAGCCCAGCAAAAAGCTGAGATGCTCCTCGATTTGCACCACGTTTTTCCTTGGCCGATTTTGTATGAGACCTTGCGCACACGATTCGTGCGTCGACCTCTCGCCGTGAGAAAGTTTAAGTTCTTTCTCAAACGCCCCGGTATGACTTATCTGGAGGATGACAAATACAGAGAGTCAGCTCTGAGCGCAACCCTATCCGAGGGGCGCCCGAGCGGTCGCGTTTTCAATCTCGTCGATAATATCCTGCGCATGATCATTGCGGATACGACGGTCAGAGTGGATTGCGTCTTCACCTTTAACAAGCGCGACTTCATCGATGTGTGCAATCGACGGGGAGTGGAAATGATCTAGGCCGTTGGACGGCTTAAGGGAGATCTGACACCGGTGCGCTCCCAAAGAAGTGACTTTGTCGAGCGACCACGGGATACATGATGCAACAACGTGAGCCTGAAAAGACTGATAGTGCAACACAGCAACCTGCCGCCGATGAGAAAGCCGCGCCCCGCCGCTGGGGTATGCTCGTGGACCAGCGCAAGTGCATCGGCTGCCACAGCTGCACGATCGCGTGCAAGAGCGAAAACAACGTGCCGCTCGGGTACTGGCGATCCTGGGTCAAGGGGATCCAGAAAGGGACTTTCCCCAACGTGGGGAATTTCTTCCTGCGGCGGCTTTGCAATCACTGCGACGTGGCTCCGTGCGTGCAAGTGTGTCCGGTCCAGGCCACGGTGCGTCGGCCGGAAGACGGTGTCGTGGTGATGTACTACGGCAAGTGCATCGGCTGCGGCATGTGCATCGCCGCGTGTCCGTACGACGCGAGGTTTTTCAATCCGGTAGGGCAGACAGCGGATAAGTGCGATTTTTGCGTCGCACGCATCGACAACGGTCTGCAGCCCGCGTGCGTGGAGGCATGCGTTTCGGGAGCGCTGGTATTCGGAGACCTGGAAGATCCCTCGTCCCCAATCTCGCGGAAAATCGCGGAAGTCGGCACCACCGTTATCAAGCCGGAACTCGGCACTCAGCCCAAGGTTTTCTACGTCGCGGCCGACCACTCACTCATGGGGCGGATCCAGTTCTCTCGGGATTGGAAGCAGGAGATCTTCGACTATCACAAGCACATCACCAGCCCCGACACGGATTACTGGAAGAAAGAAGGGCCGAAATAGATGGAGACGTCCGTCCTGTACAACGTGCCTCACGCTGTGCCCTGGAAAGTCTACATTCCGCTCTATTTTTATTTTACCGGCCTTTCCGCGGGGTCGTTCATTTTGTCGACACTGTCCACGGTGTTCGGGATCAAGCGCTTCAAACCGATGGCTCTCCCTGCCGCAATCATTTCGTTCCTGTTGTTGTTGCTTGCCCCTGCTTGCCTTATTCTCGACCTGCATCAGCCAACACGTTTCTGGCACACGCTCGTCCCGGAGTACTTCAACAATACATCCGCACTGTCATATGGATCATGGTTGTTGACCATTTATCCTATTGCGAACCTGATCTACATTTATTTCATTTTCGTCAAAAACGACCGAGTGACGCGCATCTTGGGCATGGTAACCGTGCCGCTCGCGATCTTTGTACACGCGTACACCGGGTTTGCATTCGCGCTCGTGCGAGCCCGCGCGTGGTGGCATTCAGCGCTCATGCCTGGATATTTCCTCACGTCCGCGCTCCTGTCGGGCATTGCCCTGTTGTTCTTGGTGGCTGTCGTCATGGACCGCTACCGAAAGGACAAACTCGATCCGGACATGTTCTCAAGCCTCCGATTGATGATGGTCGGCATTCTGCTTACGGACCTGTTCTGGAATGGCTCTTTCTGGCTAACGCTCTTGGTCTCCACCGCGGATGGGTATGCATCGATCATGTACGCCCTGCACGAGAAGCTCTACGTCTGGGGCGAAGTGGTTGCCGGGATGTTGGTGCCCCTGATGATCCTTGTTTTGCCTTGGACCAAAGATCGTAAGGCATGGGTGTGTGCAGCATCGCTGCTGATCATCGGCGGCGTGTTCCTCATGAGATACTCCGTGGTGTTTATCGGATTCGACATCCCCTTGAGCTGATACGGGACCCTGAAGGCATGAAGAACCTGACGCGACGAGAATTCATTCGTATTGCCGGCCTCATGGGAGGCGTGTCGCTCTTTGCAGGGTGCCAACTCCTGAAACAGGACATGCCCGTTCCCGAATACATTGCCGGCGCCCCCGCGGTAGACCCCCTTGAAACCTTGCTGGGCGTGGAAAACGTGCAGTCGGTATGCGGTCTGTGCGCGGGAAATTGCGGCATTCGGTGCCGCGTTGCGCAAGGTGTGCCGGTTAAGATCGGCGGCAACCCCTACAGTCCGATTGCTGCGGCGGAACCTTTGCCCTTCGACACACCGCTGGAGAAGTCTCTCACGTACGGAGCGTCGGTCTGCGCTATCGGAGGAAGCGGCATCCAGACGCTGTACGACCCCTTCCGTGTGGCTAAACCCCTTAAGCGCGTTGGACCGCGCGGGTCGGGCAAGTGGAAGGCTGTGTCCTGGGAACAGGCTGTGGCCGAGATCGTAAATGGTGGTGACTTGTTCGGCGAAGGCGCAGTTGCAGGCCTCAAAGCTGTCAAAGAGGTCGGGTCCGGTCCAGCGCTCCTCGCGAGCGGGGCCGATTGGGGCTCTACTATCTTCCTGAAGCGCTTTACAGTTGCATTTCCTCGCGCCACGCTCCTTCAGGATCGAGAATCCACCATCAAGGAAATTGCCCGCGCTGCCGCGGAGGCTGTTTTCGGACCGGGTGGCGGAGCAGTGGACGCTGACTACCGCACGGCTCGGTTCGTCATCGGGTTCGGAGATGCTCCTCTGGATTCGGGCGTGCCGCTGGTGTTGCTCGCGCGAGCCATTGCGAACGCCCGCGTGGGTGGAGCCGGCTTCACGTGGGCCGTTGTCGATCCCAGGCTTTCTACATCGGCCACCAAGGCGGACCTCTGGCTGCCGATTGTTCCGGGAAGAGACCTGGATCTCGCGCTGGGGATCATGCGGGCCCTCGCGGATCATCACCCAGAGACTGCAAAGTTCCCCAATCAAACGCTCAAGGCCGCTGTTATGGGTCGAACCCTCTCGCAGTACTCCGAGAGTTGTGGAATCCCGGCTGATACGATTCGCAAGATCGCAAGTTTACTGGCCTCGGAAGGCCCTCGGGCCGCGGCCATCCCCGGAAGGGGCGTGCTCGCGCAGCCCGATGGCCTGGAGACGGCTAAGGTCGTGCTCACGCTGAACCGCATGGTCGGCTCGGTTCCCGGATCGGGTGGCTTGCTCCGGAGGGATGACTCGTTCCTGATTCAAGCGGAGAAAGCACTCCTTCGGTCCACGACCGCCCGTTCAATACCGTTCGATACCGGCGCGTCGTTGGAAGCACTCATAACGTGGCAGGCCGACCCGGTTTACGACGACCCAAGCTCGGCTGAAACGTTCTTCCTGAAACGCGACAAGGCATCGCTGTTTGTGGCGATCGGTCAGAGTATCACTGAAACTGCATCGCTCGCGGACTACATCCTGCCCGATACCACGTACCTTGAGCGCTGGGACATCTGTGCATCGCCGCCTTCGGTCCCCGCGCTCGGAATCGGCGTGCGGTCGCCGGTTGTCGGCGCGATCGACTACAATTCGGACATGTACGTACCGATAATCCGGGGAACGCGACCCATGGAAGAGATCCTCTCCCATATTGCAGTCGAACTCGGCCTCAGGGGCTTTGAGCGTGATTCTGCCGGGAAGCTCCCGACAGCATGGGGCTTTTATCGCCGAACTCTCGATGTGCTGCTCACTTCTATGCAGTCAGCGGGCTTTCCCGTGATCGACCCTCAGCAGGATATCGCGCGGGTGGTGCAGCGAGGCGGGCTGTTCGCAGCCGAGAGTGGACGCACGGTTCCAGCGCAGCGGCAGGATGCAGTCGCCTACCAAGTTCCTCAAATCAAGCCTGCTCCAGCATCACCGCCGGTCGGAAGCGATGAGTTCGTGCTGTTCACCTATTCCCTGCCTTTCCACCGATCGCCGGAATCAGGCTTGAACAGCTGGCTGCTGGAAGTACTGCCGGAGAACCGTGTCATGATCAACACCGCGGACGCTCGGCGGCTGGGGATCGCGAACCTGGATACCGTATCCCTCGAGACCCGCGATGGCAATACTCGGGTGCAGTGCAAAGCCCAGGTCGTTCCCGGCATCCGACCCGGAACGATCGCTCTGGCGAGAGGGTTTGGGTACACCCAGTCCGGCGTCAAGACCTACCTTATCGACGACTCACCGAGCGCTACTGACAAGACCAGAGGTGCGGGTGTTAACCCTGCGCTTTTGATGAGCACCGCCCCCCCAAGCATTGTTCGCATAAGAAAGGTTTGAGCAGGCACGCGGCCTACTGAGGCGACCATTCCTCGCTGATGATCTTGAAGCCCTGATCTTTATTTCCGACGAGAGTCATGGTCTTCCAGCCCCGGTCGTTATGTGAATCACCTTGGAAGCGCTGGAGGAATCTCACCTGGTACCCGCCGCGGACCTTCTTCAT
>JAIWNO010000208.1 GCA_020216785.1 Desulfomonile sp. | reverse complement strand
CGAGACACGGTCCAGGTCCACGCTAATCGTCCGGTACTTGTCGAACATTTTCTTCTTGTGGTCAATGAATTGATCATAGACCATCCTGCCGGACCGGAAGCTGGAATGGTAAAAGCCGCCGTACGCGTCCAAGTCCTTGCTTTCCCACGCTGATTTCCACCTCGATAGGAAATCCGTTACCGCCTGTTTCTCCCCGGCGTCGCTCGGGATGTCAGCGGGCTCAATTCGCGGCCCTTCTCGGTCTCTGATTCTCGCCTCTGGTGTCGGTTCGATTCTCGACTCCGGCACGGACGGCTTGACCAGCTCGGCTTTCCGAGGCTCGGAGCGTGTGATGCCTCGGTCCGGAGGTCTTCCATGTTCCTCGTCGACAGCTTTGGATCGCGGGTATGCAAGAATTTCGCACGACTCCATCAGGCGGTATTTTCGTCGTTCCGATTCCAATTCCTCTTGAGTCGTAGGCAACGTCATGGTGGACTCAAGAGTACTTTGCGCCGTGTTCCATACGAATTCCCGTCTTGTGGGCTTCGGCTCGTCGTCACCCCACATGATCACCTGCCAGCCGTCGTACCCGAAGGGGCAGAGAACGATCGTGGTGATGCCCGGGGTGTTTCGCGCGGTTTCAATCGCGGCTTCTCTGGCGTTCTTATATTTCTTCGGCGGCTGTGCCTGTTTCGCTTCTGAGGGCGGTTGAGGCGGCTTCTCGGCTAGTTCCGCGGGGGACTTCGAGCGCGCAGGCTCGGTGTCGGAGTCAGGGATGCGCGGCTTGGTGAGAGAAGTTTCTCCGCTGGTTTCCGGAACGGTTTCCTCGGTCGGGCTAGGCTTGGCCGCCTCGGGCTCGGAAGATTTGGCGCTCGATTCCTCGGCCAACGATTTGTCCGAAGTTGGCTCGAGTCTTCCAAGGAGCTGGCGGCCCATGGAGAGGCACCCGGTGCATATCAAGACCACGAGGCCGATCCACAGCCACGATGCGATTCGGAACTCACCCGATCGAAACATGGGAACTCCCGGAAACAGGGCCGACTGCGATCCACCCCGTATTTTGGGTAGTATACGCCTTCCGGTCGTGTCAAGGGGTACGCGCGTTCAAACGAGCGAGGCAGGACTATGAGCGAAATCCACGCAGCTTTGTACGTCCGTGCCGGAATTTGCCGCATCGCTACAGGCTATCTCCTCATAGCCGCGCTGATTAACGCTTTACCAACATATCGAAACCAATAGCAGAAGGCACAAATTCTGTTGCTTGGCGCACTTTGGCACGTCGATTGCTCTAAGAAATTCGGGACTTGAGGCTTTCATACCGCCGCGCGCCTTTCCGAGCACCGACGGACGTTCTCATTGTGACAACAACTTGGCCAAAATCCATACTTTTAGCTGATGACGATCCCGACGTTCTTTTGGGATTGGCGAAATGCCTAGCTCGGGCGGGCTTCGCGGTCACCACAGCGGGAGACGGGGCCGAAGCGGCAAATTTGCTTCATTCCAAGCTGTTCGACGTGATCATTACCGATGTTCGGATGCCGCATATGAACGGCCTAGCTCTCTTGGACTGGGTTCGCAACAATCATCCCGATACTTGTGTTGTAGTGATGACCGCATTCAACAGCCCCTATCTCAAGGACTTGTGCGTGAGCAAGGGCGCGGCGCTCCTTCTGGAGAAGCCTTTTGACCCCAATATGCTTATCTCTGCCCTATCGGGAGCGCTGCCCCGCGGACCTTCGGGATAGATTTTACCGATCCCGTGAACCGATTAAGTCTCGGTAAAGCCTGTCGAAGCGGCTGACCATGACTTCGACGGAAAATTCCCGCCGGATGAGTTCTTCCGCCGCATTGCCAAGACGTGCAGCCTCTTCCGGGTGGACTAATGCGTACATAATGCGGTCTGCAAGGGCTTCATGATTCCCCGGCTCAACAAGCCACCCGGTTGTGCCATGCTCCAGGAGTTCCCGTGTTCCGTCCACATTCGTCGCGATGACGGGTTTGCCGCACGACATAGCCTCCATGACAGCGTTGGGCATTCCCTCCCACAGGGAAGCCTGAACGTACAGATCAGCACATGGCAAAATTGCCTGAACGTCCCGGCGCTCCCCAAGGAAGCGAACTGAGCGGGAAATTCCCAAAGCACCGGCCCGGTGCTCGAGCTCGTCCCGCAGCGGCCCTTGCCCTACAATGAGCAGCACAGCTTCCGGAGCATTTCGGAGGACCCGCTGAAACGCGTTCAGCAGCCAGGCGTGTCCTTTCTGCGGGTAAAGCCTGCCGACTGTAACGATCACCTTCACTTCAGTCGGGACATCCAAAGTCGAGAGCAATTCCTTCCGCGCCGGGGAAGCACAGACCGGACCGATTTTGACGCCGTTGGGGATGTAAACCACCTGCTCGGGTCGGACGCCTTCCTTGTCAAGGGCAAAGTCGATCGTGTGCAGTGAGTTGAACACCACGCGATCGACCCAACGCGCCGTCACACGATCGAGCGCGAGCTGCCACTGCGGCTTGTCCACGTTTCGCGCGCGAATTGAGGAGACAATTACCGGCACGCGGGCGGCACGCGCAATGGTCCGCCCAATAAGGTCGCCAAAGGGAAGGAATGTTTGCACGATTGTCGGTCGCAACCGGGCGAAATCCAGCCACATTCGGGCTAAACCCCACCCCGTGGCGATCGCTGGCTTGCCGATTACTATCACTCGCGTGTTGGATGCACCGAGAGCCGCCTCGGTATCAGTGTTCACCACGTTATTAAGACAGTAGACCCTTTGCCGATAGCCGCGTCCGGCAAGGCCTTCGACGAGATTGACGAGCGCGGTCTGCGTTCCGTCCCTCCTAAGGCTGTCGATGACATGAAAGAGGCGAATCGTCTGCGAGGAATCACTCGCGTCGGTCGTGACGCGCTTCGGATAGGGGTGAATAGGGTCCATTTATAGAATCATCGAGTAGCCGTTCAATATGAACACCGGTTCGTGCGAAATATCATTGCAAACTCGGCAAAGTAGACCATTTCATAAATTCGGCGTCGCAATCCGGAGCACGTCGCTAATAGATCTCCAACGCCACTTCCTTTCCCATTTCCTTAAGCAGACTCACGATAGCCTGGACACTGCGGCTTTTGAAGCCCATTTCCTGCGGGAGGTTGGGGTTGAGGTGCGCGGGGTTGATTGCTTGGCCGAGGAAGATCGTTATACTGTCCGCGTACAGGAATTCCCGTGCAAGCTGGCTGGCTCCGTCCCTGCGTTTGCGCAGCTCACCGATATCGGGAGAGTCCTGAAGAATCTCCAACGTGCGATTCACCGTGTGGACGCCTTCGGTGACGAGATCCACCCCTTCCAGCTTGCCCACGGGAGGGATCTTGCTGGTCATGGTGGAAAGATCCACAGACACCTCCCGCTTCAGCCTCTTAGCTACAATCGCCGCCGTGGTGCCGCCGCTGATGACCTTGCGGCCGGGAAACTCTATGAAGTGCTTTACCACCAAGTCGTCATTCTGGGGATTGACCGGCGGTCCGATCATGAAGACAGCGAAGCGTTTCGGCCGTATCTTGAGGACGCCCGCGGTGGTATCATCGCCGGGTTTGCTCTGGTAAAGCTCGTTCGCCTGGTCTACCAGGATTTGAGCGACCTGCTTCGCTGATATGTCTTCATGCACCTGCGTCTCGAGGAACTTGGCAATCTTTTCCCAGTCCCACCCCAGATTGAGCAGTCCGCCGATCCCAGCGTGGATTTCACCGTCGCTCACTGTTACCAGCCAGTCGCCTGCTTCGACATGCAACCGCGCTTCCCGGATCTTCCGCGTGCCTATGATGCGGTCTTTGTACGTGACTTGACTCACGTACCCGCGCTTGAGGAAGAAAGTGGGAGGATTATCGAATTCCGCGAGATACGCGCTCCCGTCATCGAGGACCTTAAGCAGGGTGAAAGTGCTGTAGGCTATTTTGCGGACCTGGCAAACCGGGAGCGTGTCCGTAAGCGTCTCCACGACTTCTTCGAGGGGGAGACCGCGCTCCATGAGACGGGTGGCGATCTTGGTGGTAAGCGTGGCCAGCACGTTCGCTTTAACGCCGCTTCCAAGACCGTCGGAAAGCACCATGAGCCGTCCGCCGTCGAACGACGACACCACGAGGGAATCTCCGCACAAGATCTCACCGTATTTGGAGATGTGGGCCTCGCCGGCTTCTATATAAAGCGGCGTCGTCATCGCTGTTCTCCGGTTTCCTTGGCTAGGTTGATCAGTTCAAAAAGCGCTGCCTTGGTCTCAGCGGTCGTTTCTCCGAGAAGGCCGGCGATCTCCTGCGCGACCCTCATCTGCTGGTGAATGACCTGCTGCGCGCGGGTAAGCGTCTCGTGCCTGAGGACATCCGCCTGCTGGTCTTTCTTTACGGTGTCGGTCACATCCACAAGCATCAGCACGCGCAGGTCCTCTTCGGGGAGCTTGAAATTGTACAGCTTCGCCGTCCGTCCCACTTTCGGCAGCTCAAGCCAGCGGGAGCCCGCTACTTCGTCTTCTCCGGGACCTCTTTCCAGGGGGTCGACTCCGAAGAGTTCCTTGAAGGTCTTCGCTGTTACAACCTCTTGTCCGTCTTTGGACGCGAGCTCCAGGAACGCGCGATTGTTGTAAACAACCCGGTGTGCCCGGTCTGCAAGCGCTATGGCCACAGGCAATCGCTGGAAGATTTTTTCGGCCCGTTCGGATGCGTGTTGCTGACGTGTTCTGTCGATGGCCTGCCTGGTTTGCAGCGCGGTGTACACCATGAGAAGAATTTGATGGGGACCGAATGGTTTGGGAATATAGTCGAACGCCCCCAGAGTCACGGCTTCCACCGCTTCTTCGGTCGCCTTGAACGGGGCGGTGAAGATCACCATCAGATCCGGCTGGCGGTATTTGATTTCCTTGAGAAGCTCGGTGCCCGTTGTCCCGGGCATGTCGATGTCCGCAACGACCACGTCGAAAATCTCCTCCTCAAGGGCTTTAAGGCATTCCTCAACAGTGCGGGTGAGCTGCACCTGAAATCCTTCGCCTTCGAGGATGCGCTGACAGATGTCCAGAACGCTCTCATCCTGATCCAGGACGAGGATCCGGATCGTCGCGCCGCTGGCCGCGTCGCCGCCTTCAAGATAGGCGGGCACCAGCGGGTCCGATATGTGCGCCATGATGCGGGCCATTCCGTCCGCCATCTTCTCCAGCGAGGCCAGCTTTTTCACTCGTGCCACCTGTTCCCTCGCCTGATTCAACTCGCCCGTCTGCGCGGCGACTTTCGAGGCAAGCTCTTTGCCCCATTCCTCAAGTTTGCGCTGGGAAGCAGCGAGGTTGCGTATCATCAGGTTGAAAGTGGCCGCAAGCTCGCCCACTTCATCCCGTGCGATCACCGGAACCTCGTGGCTCAGGTCGCCTTCCGCTGCCTGCCGTGCCGCGTGAAGCATCAACTCGAGTGGATGGTTGATCCATTGTACGAGGAAATAGGAAATAGCCGCCATGAGGAGCGCGCCGAGCAAGGCCACCACGAGGAATGTCGCCACCAGGCGGTCGATGACCCAATTAATCGGCTCCTGTAGCGCGGCCACCTGGATTGCGCCGACTATCGCGCCTCTGAAATCACGTATCGGCTCAGTAGCGGAGAAGTAGGCTCGACGGAACTGGTAGCCTCGAGTAATGATCTGTTCACCGCTTTCGAGAACCGCACGCTTGACGTCGTCCTCGACCTTGAAACCGATAGCCGGCAGTCCGTCGTCGCCTTTGAGCGTGGTGCTGATCGCCTCGTCGCCCTCAAAAATGGTCACGTACCCGACGTCGGCGTCTTGATACTTCGCTCCCTTGAATACAAGTCTGGCAATACGCTCTACCACCCGCTTGTCGTGATTGAGAACGATCCCGCCATACACGACCGCGGCAACGCGGTTGTCGATTATGATAGGCTGGGCAGCCTCAAGAATGAGACAGTTCTTCCCGTTTCTCACACCAAGGAGTTGCGGGAATGCCGGATTCTCCTCCACAAGCCGGTCGACGGCCACGAGGCTGAGTCCTGCCGCGCTGCGGCCCTCAATGGCCCATTTCACAATCGGGTCGTCGGAAAGATCACCCTTCGCGCTCTGAGGAGCAAGACCGCGCACCAGCACGCGGCCCTTGTCGTCGGTGAGCGAAAGGTAATCCATGTCGTTCTCGACGCACGCAATCGCAAGCCGATTGCGGACCCCTTCCATGTCTCCCCGTTCCAGAAGCCGCTTGATAGCGTCTGAGCCGGCGGTGAGCCTGACGTTTCGCTCAAGAGACTCGGTGAAGCTGTTGATAACGTATTGGGCGGTAAGGAGGTCCCCTGTGAGATCCATCCGCGCTCGCTCAAGGATGGTGTCCTTGGCGAGCCACGTGCCGATGAAGCTCGTAGCCAAACCCACAATCACTACTACGCCGAGGAATCCGCCGAGCACCTTGCGTCTGAGGGAAAAGTCTTGCGCCCAGGCAGTGAACTCACGCCACCCCTTCCAAGGATTGCTTTTCGGCCTTGCTGTGTCCATGTGGCCCCCGATGGTCAATCGAGTTTCTGCAGAATCTCCCGTTCGAATATGGCGCGCGCTTCATCCACGCTGCTCAGATGGAAGACCTCGTCGTCTATAAGGATATTTGCTCCATCTGTGCACATGTCCATACAGAACGTCCCTTTCAGTTCCACTTTATTCTCGAGTTTGGCGTCCTTGATTGCGTCCTTGAAATAGTTTATCAGATCGTGGGAACCCTTGAGGTGGCAGGCACTTCCCACGCAGACCGTGATCACTCGCATCCGTGTGAACTCCTTTCAGAATAGCGGCTATGTGTAACCGGCCCCGGCGTGCAGTCGAACCCTCTGGGCGGCCGGATGTCTCCCCCGCTTCTGACGGTAAGTCCGACTTCGCTTCAGAGACTCTCCGGCCGCCTACCAAAAGACTCTTTTGAATAGGCACTCGCAAAAGACATCGACTCGGGATCACGCGAAAAGCCTTCGTCCCGGCCGACGGCGGAACCGGTCATGGACCTGTTCCATGAAAGCTTCCAGGCGGGTCTTCTCGTTGGTCTTCTTGAGGCCGTCGTAAACCAAGGTCAGCATGGGCACATTGGAAGCGCTCTTTAGTTCGCGCGCCAAGGCTGCAGTCACAACAGTTCCGTACGAACAGTTCAGCGTGATCAAGTTAAGCACTCCGTCAACGCCAAGCTCTACCTGTTCGAGCGTTGTTGTGATCGGCGCAGTGATCCCCGCGGGAAGACGAATGTCCGTCCGTTGCACCGCCGCTCTCCATTGCCTCGCGCCAAGGAAATCACGGCGGGCCCCGGGAACTCGTCGGGCCGCGTCGCCTCCCTTCACCTTGTATTCCGACGCCACCATGAAGGCGTAGAGGGCCGCCATTCCTGCGAATCTCTTGATACGGCGCCCCAGAAGGCCCCAGATGACTTCCTGAAGCGTGCCGAGCTTGTACGAGTCCGAGAAGGTCGGCGGTGCCCACAATCGGCCGCCCAGCCGCTCGATCTCGTGGTACACGTCGTTGTTTGCGAATGGCACCACCCGGGTATAATAATCCCCCGTCACTGCCAACACCGGCCGTGGGGACTCGTCTACAGGGATGGCATACAATCCTTCCAGTGCTTCTTCCATGCCTCGGCGGACCCAGCCCTCGGAAAGCCCGCGAAACAGGATGTCCCGAGACCGCTTGTACACACGGTCGGTCTCCGCCGGGTCGGTCGCTCCGGCTCTCATGATCACGTACAACCTCATCAGAAGGTCGAACGCGATCAGTCCTTCCCAACCTCTGATAAGCACGCGTGTCCGATCGCGCTCCGAAAGGCCGAACGACCGTAGCGCGTCATTCACGTCCGAAATCACCCGCGTTTGGTGGCCGAGCTCCAGCCGGACTTTCTCCATGCAAACCGGATACTGACCCAGGCGGCACGCGTCGGGGCCGAGGATAAAGAAGAGTGATCGCTCGGCAATGTCGCGTGGAAGAGATCTGGCCAGCTTCAGATAGTCCCCTAATATTATAGCGTACGGATGGCATTCACCGCCCACAAGATATGGCCGACCGAGTCGCGAGGATTCATCGTCCGGATCGGGAAGCACCCTCGCATCGATTCCCACTGATCGAGCTGCTGCAGCAAAGCCGTACGAATGATCTCCAAGACTTGGGAGAAAGAGGAGTTCGGCCCGGGGCACCGCCGACGCGGTTGTCGTTTTCAGACGCGGCTTCAGGCTCGTCAGACGCGGCAGACGCCGAATGTGATCTACGAACGCCTCAATGCGTGTCATGACGCCCGCTCTGGACGCGTGCTCGTCCATCTCAAGCACGAGCAGAGGCTTGCCGAGAAGCTCGGCACGAAGGTGCCGGAGCGTGAACGGGTCCGGCCCGCACCCAAAAAACGTAATCATCACCGGAAAAAGCCGCGAATCGGCCGCGACGGTCCGCGCGGCGCGAATCATTGTCTCTTGATATCTCCAATAGACTTCCGGCTGCGGTCCTTCTTCCGGCAGCGTGAGAAGGTCGCCCGGAATCGCGCGCACGCCGATTCGATGAAACAGGCTGCTCAGGTTCATGTTCAAGAACGGCTCGGTCGTGTGGTACGGTTTGCCGAGCACCACGAGCGCCTGCTCATCCACATCGAGGGATTCCAGGAACCGTGCGCCGGCTTCGTGCAGGCCGCGGCGGAAAGCAATGAGACGCTCCATCCCCGCGTTTATCGCTGTGCGGGCTTGACGCGCCGAACATCCGAGCCCTCGCGCAAATCGCGCGTGCTCCTCCCGGAACGCGTCCGGATAGACTTCCGATCGGACTCGCAGGATCTTCCACTCTACATCGAAAGACCCGAGGAGGAACTGGTCCGATGCCTGGATGTAGGGGCAATGCAGGAGCACGCCTTCGCCGGCGGACCGAGCCGGCTCGCTGAGGATGGTCGGGTGAAAAATCGTCCGAATCCCCGAATCGACAAGTTCAGCTGCTTGCCCTGCCATTGCCTTGATCGGAAGGCAGGTTTCCACCTTGATATGTCGAAGACCTCGCTCGAACTGCGGCCGGTTGTACCGCGCGGGCATCACCAGTGTAATTCCGAGTTCCGCCAGAAACGCATTCCAAAACGGGAACCACTCGTAGAATTGCGGGCCTCGCGCCATGCCCCAGTGAGTTCCCAAATCCTGATGCTCTGCGGCATTCTCACCCAGGAGAGCACTCCTCACTGCAAAGAGGTCTTCGCGTTCGGACGCGGGGCTGCCGGTTTGGATCTCCCATCTGTCACAAAGGCCGCCGTGAAAGATCTTGCGATCGGCCGCATGGTACGTGTCCACGAGGCATTCATTCGGGCATCCTCGGCATCGGAACTGATCCCTGCGGATTGACGCAAGGGAAAGGCCTTTGCGCCGCAGAGGCGTCGAAACGGCGCGGTCTTCCGGCTGCAAAATCCACCCTGATCCTCCTTCAATAGGGGAGGGAGCTTCGAAGTCTTCCCTTTTTACCGCCGGGTCGGAGGAATTCTCACCACCGGCCTCCGTCCGCGGGCGCGTTCCAGCTGCCTTATCGACCGAAATACCGTCTAATGCTTTTAGTGCAGCGCCAAGAGCGCCCGAAACCTTAAAGAACGGCGGTACATGAAACCGTCGGCCGGTTTGCTGCTCGAAAGCCGCTTTCACCGCAGGGGCGGCTGCGACACCGCCGAGAAAAAGCACCTTGGGGCCCAACGTTTTGTTGTTCGCTACACGGTCAAGATAGTTGCGAACTATGCTTACGCACACACCTGCCGCGAGGTCTTCCGCCGAGGCCCCGTTGTTCTGGTGGTGAATGAGGTCCGACTCCATGAACACGGTGCATCGGTTGCCAAGGTCGGCTGGTGCACGGGAAGCAAACGCCGCTTCCGAGAACTCGCCGTCTATGTTGATTCCCAGCCGTTCGGCCTGTTCCATGAGGAAGCTGCCGGTACCTGCCGCGCAGACTCTGTTCATCTCGAAATCCCGCACTTGGCCGTGCTCGAAGGCAATCCACTTGGAATCCTGGCCCCCGATCTCGACCAC
>JAIWNO010000316.1 GCA_020216785.1 Desulfomonile sp. | reverse complement strand
CACCTTGTCAACCTGAAACGGCTGTGGCCGGTCCCGCTTGCGCATCGGCGTCCCTCCCCTTGCTTCTTCACAAAGCACCTATGGCGGGAGCGTCGATGATTTTCAAGGAAATCGGCTGCAATATCGGACTATTGGTCCAAAAAGGGCAAAACTATAGCAAGAGTCGGTGTGTACGAAATACGAACCTATTCCCCCGGTATTCTCCAGTCAAGTGACCCCCGGCAGAGCCGAGGGCTTACCGGTATATGGTTACCTATCTTCGTGTATACCCGCTTGATTGTGGATTTGCTCCGGCCCTTCCTCCGCGGACAGCGGTTTCAAGTTCATGAAGCTTGGAGCCGACCTCCAAGAGAAATGACTTGTGCGACGCCATGACCTCTTCCAGGTCCATGATTTTGCGCTGAAGCGCCTGCACGTCTTTTCCCGATCCCAGCTCGTCGATTTTTTTACGCAGGGCCTGGAGATCCTTTTCCGCCTCGATGGGGCTGCGGCCCTTGATGCTCTCAATGGCTTTGCGGTCTGTTTCGAGGCTCGTCTTCAGGGTGAGCAGTGTTTTTTCCAGCGGGTCGATACGGCCCTTGACCTCTTCCACCGCTGCCTCCTTAACCTTGGGCAACGTCTTCTTCACCGCGGCGACGAGTTTGGTGTTATTATCCATGAGTTCCTGGCGCAAATGTGTCAGCCCCGCGGCAACGTCCTGAAGCATTTTGGAATGCTCCTTGACCTTTTTGGTGTTCTCAGCCAACTGCTTGCCGAGACGTCCCGCTGGACCTGATTCCGTTTCGACCCGCTGCTGGAGCGATTGCACGGCTTGGTCGAAAGCTTTGAGTCTCTCGGCCACCTTGTCTCGCTCGCTCTGCGCCTCTTGTGCCCATTCGCGAAATTCCTCGAGCTTCATGTTGATCGGGTCGACCTTGGTCTTAAATTGCTGAGCAAGTCTATCCTGTTGGTCCTCCAGGCGCTGAACGTCCGCGCTGAAATCCCGGGGGGCGCCGAACTTCCCTGCGAACTCCGCGAATTGTTTTTCCTGATTGGCGACCCGTTTCTCCAGTTCGGCAATCTTTTGTTTGGTGTCGAAGGATTGATCGGCGCAACCGGCCACAAGGCCGATGCCGACCAATGCGGCCATAAGGATGGAACAGCGGCGCGCGATCATGGCAAGCCTCCCGAATGGACTCTTCATTACTTATCATATCAAATACTAAGAGAAACGCAAGGCTAAAGACAAAACCTCATGTTTGGCATGATCTGTTGGACGATTTCGAGGCCAATTGGAGGTTCCCGGCGTGGTGCCGTTGACTCATACCGGCCGCTGTGATAGACATTCGCCGTCGTGGAGACGTTCACGATGGTGAACCAATCAGGAGTCGCCGTGTCTCATCATACGAGTGGGCGCGTGCAATCCGGAAATCCTTCATTCGACGGCCCTGCCACGACACCGCCATGGGAGGCGCACACATGTTGGCAATGCTGGCCAAGATATTCGGCAGCAAGAACGAACGTGAACTCAAGCGAATGGCCCCGATCGTCCGGGCTATTAACGAACTCGAACCAGCGACTCAACGTCTGTCCAATGAGCAACTGCGCGCCAAGACGGACGAATTCAAAGATCGCCTGGCAAATGGCGAAACCGAAGACGATATCCTGCCGGAGGCTTTTGCCGTAGTGCGTGAGGCATCGGTCCGCACCCTCGGCATGAGGCATTTCGATGTACAGCTCATCGGCGGTATCGTGCTCCACGAGGGAAAGATCGCCGAAATGAAAACAGGCGAAGGCAAGACCCTTGCAGCGACCTTGCCCGTGTATCTCAACGCTCTGGGCGGCAAAGGAGTGCACGTCGTTACAGTGAATGACTACCTGGCTCGTCGTGACGCGGAGTGGATGGGAGCGATATACAACTTCCTCGGCCTTACGGTGGGAGTGATCGTTCACGATCTTGACGACACGGAGCGCCGAGCAGCATATCTGTCCGACATCACTTACGGCACCAACAATGAGTTCGGGTTCGATTACCTCAGAGATAACATGAAGTTCTCTCTGGAAGACATGGTGCAGCGCGAACTCCACTATGCCATTGTCGATGAAGTGGACAGCATCCTCATTGACGAAGCTCGAACGCCGCTTATCATTTCGGGTCCTACTCACGAAAATACCGACAAATATTACAAGATCAACCGTGTCATCCCCGGTCTGAGAGCGGACCAGCACTACATCATTGATGAAAAGGCCCGCACCGTGGTGCTCACGGAAGAAGGGGTTGCAAGGATCGAGAAATCTCTAGGTGTTTCAAATCTTTACGACCCGTCCCAGATGGAGACGCTCCACCATGTGAACCAGGCACTGAAGGCTCATACGCTTTTCAAGAAGGATGTGGACTATATCGTCAAGGATGGCCAGGTAATTATCGTGGACGAGTTCACCGGACGGCTCATGCCGGGCCGGCGCTACTCGGACGGTCTCCACCAGGCATTGGAAGCCAAGGAGGGCGTCCGCATCGAAAACGAGAATCAGACCCTCGCCACGATCACGTTCCAGAATTACTTCCGCATGTACGACAAGCTCGCGGGCATGACCGGCACCGCGGATACCGAGGCCCCTGAATTCAAAAAAATCTACAACCTGGATGTGATGGTGATCCCCACCAACCTCCCTATGATCCGGACAGACCACTCGGACGTAATTTACAAAACCGAACGAGAGAAGTTCGATGCGGTGGTCGAGGAAATCGCGGAGCTTCACCGTCGTGGACAGCCGGTGCTCGTGGGAACCATTTCTATTGAGAAGTCCGAGTACCTTTCCAGCCGTCTGAAGAAGATCGGAATACCCCATAAAGTGCTCAACGCCAAGAACCACGCACTGGAGGCCGAGATCATCGCCCAGGCCGGCCGGGCGGGAGCGGTGACGATCTCCACGAACATGGCCGGCCGAGGCACCGACATCATTCTTGGGGGGAACCCCGTTTTCATGGCTCGAGCCGCTGCCAGGAAAGGAGAAGACTCGGCGGCATATGCCCGACTTCTCGAGAAATTCCGCGCCCAATGCGAACAGGAAAAGGCGAAAGTCATCGCTGAGGGCGGCTTGCACATTCTCGGCACCGAACGCCATGAATCCCGACGCATCGACAATCAGTTGCGAGGCCGTTCCGGTCGCCAGGGCGATCCTGGCTCAAGCCGCTTTTACTTGAGCCTCGAAGACGACTTGATGCGCATTTTCGGCGGTGAACGGGTCAAGATGATCATGGAGCGCGTGGGTATGCAGGACGGTGAGCCTATCGAACACCGGTACACCACCCGTGCGATTGAAAACGCACAAAAGAAGGTGGAAGGCCACCACTTCGACATCCGCAAACATTTGCTCGAATACGACGACGTAATGAACAAACAAAGAGAGGTGATTTACTCTCAGCGTCGATTCATCCTGAATGGCGACGATCTGAAATCTGCCGTCATGGATATGCTCGAGGATGTCGTGGACGGTTTGGTCGATCGTTACACCGACACGCGCTCCACTTATGTGGAATGGGACCTTGCGGGGCTCTCGGAGGCTCTCTGGGGCCAGTTCGGCATTCATTTCGATTTCGAGACGATTCCTGCTACAGAGCGTACGCGGGAAGGCATCACGGAGTTCATCATCTCCACAGCGCGGCAGAGATATGAGGATAAGGAACGCTCACTCACGCCGGATATGATGCGGCAGCTCGAGAAGTTTATCATGCTCCAGGCCGTGGACAATCAATGGAAAGACCACCTGCTGAGCATGGATCATCTCAAGGAAGGTATCGGCCTGCGCGGCTACGGCCAGCGGGATCCGCTCAAGGAGTACCAGCGGGAGGGCTACGAGCTGTTCATGGATATGAGCCAGCGCATCAGGGAAGAAACCGTGCGCAATCTCTTTCTTGTGAAGCTCGTCGCTCAGGAAGATCTCGATGAGCTGGCTCCACAAAGAGAACAGGAAATGGTCCTTTCTCACGGAGGAGACGGCGATTCTGGATCCAGGACTCAACGCCGCATGCAGGAGAAGGTCGGTCGGAACGCCCCTTGTCCGTGCGGCTCGGGCAAGAAGTACAAGAAGTGCTGCGGGAAAAGCGTATAGTGGCGCTCGACCCCAGATACACCGGCATACGCATTAAGCTGGGATAGTGATCGGGTTGCCGAGTCTCTCTGGTGTCCTTTGAAGAAGAGACTGTTCGGCCTATACATAAGAAGCAGCGTTGCTGTTTCAAAAGTGTTAGACCGGCTGACATGGCGGCTCGATGAATTATAGGCGCGGGTTTGAGACCAGCCCTTAAAGCACATTGGCTCTCCCCCATTTGATGCGTACGCCCCTCACAGAGGAGGACTTCACATTATCTCCTACCAGCGAGACCGTTTCGTCGATACAGCGGACCTGGCATTCCCCTTCGTAAGCGATGTCGGCGGGACCATCAGGGGATACCGGGTCTTCACAGCGTGCCGCACTGTCAACGGCAAGGTCTTCCGGCTGGAAGACCATCTTGACCGCCTCTACCATTCAGCTGCAAATATCTATATGCAGCCGCCTATGCCTCGCAACGAACTGCGCGAGCTGATGGAAAAGCTCGTGGCGATAAATCGTGTTGTGTGCGGTGACCGAGACCTCCTCATCGACATTATTTTCAGCGGTGGCCTGGAAGACAACTCCATGAAGAGCACCGGACGCGGGGCATTCCTTTATGTGGCGGTTCAGGAGTTGATTGAGCCGCCTCCGGAGGTCTACGAGACCGGCGTCGCGCTCGCGACATATCGGCACCTACGCTTGTGGCCCGATGTAAAGCTGCTCAACTACGTGGGCGCCACGATCGCGCATCAGACGGTCGTCCCTCAACAGGACGCGTACGACATTCTCTACGTGGATCCCGCGGACGGAAACACTGTGCTGGAGGGATCGACATTCACGGTCTTTTTCATAGAGCGTGACGGAACCATCGTCACTCCGCCCCTGGATAGGCGTATACTGGACAGCATTACCCGGAGGGTCGTGCTCGAATTAGTCGGGAAGAGCGACGACCTCCGACTCAACGAGGGGGCGGTGCTACTGGACCGTTTGTCGTCCTATACGGAGGCGTTCATCGCTTCAACGACCCGCGCGATTCTACCGTTGACACGTGTGGACCGGGCGGTCATTGGTAACGGCCTCCCGGGGCCGATTACCCGCAAGGTGATGGCCGCCTTTCGGGAATATCTGGCATCTTACTAGGATTACGCAGCGGGATGAGCTAGTGTAGGGGCGACCGGCCGGTCGCCCTTATTTGTTCCAATTGCACTAGAATACGGCCCACGGAAAATTCCGCGGCCAAGAGGTGTTTTGTGTCAACCGATAGGAGCTTCAATCTCAAGATATTGCTTTTCCTCTCACTCGGTCACTTGATTACGGACATATATCAGGGAGCGCTCCCCACTATCCTGCCTCTGCTCAAAGAGAGGCTGGGATTGTCCTACACCATGGCCGGAGCGATCATGATGGCCGCAAACTTCACCTCGTCGGTCATCCAGCCGCTGTTCGGATATCTCTCAGACGCTAAGGAAAAGCCCATATTCCTCCCGCTGGGGTGCCTCTGCGCGGGCATCGGTTTATCGCTCGTATCGCTTCCATCAAACGTGTACCTCGTGCTGATGCTGGTGATACTCAGCGGGCTCGGCGTGGCCTCGTACCATCCGGAAGGATACAAGACCGCTCACTTCTTTACCGGAGACAAACCCGCCACGGGCATGTCGGTATTTTCCGTAGGAGGCAACCTCGGGTTCGCGCTGGGACCGATGATTGCGCTCTCAGTAGTGACGCACTTCGGTTTTGATGCTCTCCCGTCGATCAGCGTCCTCGGAATCGGCTTTGCGGTACTGTCTCTGGTTTTCTGGGGTATGCTGAGCGCCCCTAAGCCGCGAGCTGCAAAGGGAGCGGCCTCCTCGGACGTATCGGGGACAACGCCGTACGTCTCGCTGGCTCTGGTCATCGCTATAGTTGTGGCGCGGTCATGGGCCCAGATGGGGCTCATGGCCTACATTCCTTTTTATTACGTGGATTATCTCAAAGGAGACCCTTTCTATGCGGGCCAACTGGTATCGGTGTTTCTCTTTGGCGGAGTGGCAGGCACGCTGCTCGGATCGCCTTTGGCCGATAGGTGGGGGCACCGGCGCTTCCTGAGAGCTTCTCTGTTGCTATCATCGCTGTTGCTGCCCATGATGTTCTTTCTCGAAGGTGTCCAGTTGGTGATCGCTCTGGCTGTGATCGGAATGGTGCTCATTTGCACCTTTACCGTGACCATTGTGATGGCTCAACAGCTTCTTCCCGGCAACCTTGGAATTGCTTCGGGCCTCATGGTGGGCTTTGCCATCGGCACGGGAGGCCTTGGGGTCACGATATTGGGGCTCGTCGCGGACGCGTTCGGGGTCCCGTTTGCGCTCAAGACCATCATGGCACTGCCGGTGGCCGGGTTTCTATTGAGCTTGCTGCTGAAATACCCGGTGCGGTACACGTCCCGCGCCGCGGCCGTAGAAGCAGCGGGGAAATGAGCGGCGCACTTGCCCCTCCCGTTACAACAATTCGTCCTGTTCCAATTCCTCTTTGTATCGACGTTGCGCCTTCTTGAATGTGGCTTCGGCAAGGCGAGGATATTGAATGCTTTTGCCTGCCAGGATATCCTCAACGCTGAGGATCTGAATGCGAGGGAATTTCTCTTGTGGGAAGTGTTTCGGAGCGTAGAACCCTTCCTTCACCGCCTCGACCTTCATGGGGTCCGTAGGCGGGTGTAGGGTTATGAATGCTCCTATTTCCGCCTTTTCTCGTTTCACGACACCAATCAAGTCTCGAACATGGTTAACGCGGACCCTTCCGCTCTTCACTTGCACGATGATTCTCTTGGGCTTGCCGCTCTTGTCATCGAAAAATTTGATTATTCCATCAATCCCTGAGTCCGGTCCCTTCTTCTTGTCTTGCGCGGGGTAAGCCCCCACCTTTCCGACAGCCCACCACTCGAACTGAAAGCGATTCTCTGCAGCGAGGGCCCGTGCACTGGACAAGTCTTTGGGATCTCCGATGATTTCATAGGGGGATAGGTCTTCGTGGAACGTGTCCAAAAGGCGGGTCTTCATAAGAGAAATAGCCAGGTATGTGATATCGATCCCTATCCATCGCCGTTTCAGGCGCTCCGCCACGGCAATGGTCGTGCCGCAGCCGCAGAAGGGGTCGAGTACGACATCTCCTTCATTACTTGACGCGCTGATTATCCGCTCGAGCAGGGATTCAGGCTTTTGAGTCGGGTAACCAAGGCGTTCTTTCGCAACAGGGTTTATCATGTTGATATCGGTCCAGATATCGTCAAGTTGGCGCGCTCCGCTGCTTTCATCCAAATATTGTTTATAGGAATATTGTGCTCCGGGCCGTTCCGGCTCAATGAGTCGATCTTCCTTTTTCAAGTGTTCCAAAGTCCTTTCACTGTAAGTCTTCAGAAGCGTCTTACGGTAGCAGCCTCTTTCGTCCCTCCATTTAAATCGTCTGAGATATTTCTCGCTGTACGGAACCGTGGGCGCATTCCAAGTCCAATGGCTTCCTTTGGAGTAGAAAAAAATCACATCGTGACTCTTGGGCAACTGTTTCGCTCGCGCTTTGCTACTTCCGCTAAATGGCGTTCTCTTCCAGACGATCTCATTGCGAAAGCACTTCGGCCCGAAAATCGAATCCAGAATGAGCTTCATGTAGTGGCTTGCCGTCGGATCGCAGTGGAGATAGAGGCTCCCCGTAGGTTTGAGGAGCCCTCGAAGTTCCGCGAGTCTTTCCGCCATCATAATCAGGTAGGCCATCATATCGTTGGAGCCAAGAAACCGGTAAAGAGCTTCTATAAGGTCCGAAAGCTTGTCCGAACGCCGGATCAGGCGCTCATAGGCGCTTTGGGATTCCTCTCCCCAATGCCACGTGTCTTCAAATGCGGTGATCTGCGCCCGCGACTGGGTTCCGTCCTTCTCGGCAAAGAGGACATTGTAGGTGGCTTTCGAATTGAACGGCGGGTCGAGATAGATGAGGTCGACGCTCTCGTCCTGGAGGCATTCCCGCATAATGGACAGATTGTCACCGAAATAGAGTTTGTTGACCCATTCGGCTTCCTCACGCATTTGCGCCTCCTGAATACCTTTGGGGTGATTGCTTCGTTACCAACAGCTGTGCATTGTTTCGGACGGCAGTTGTCGGCGCATTTCACACAATAGGTTGAAATGGTTTGGTTTTCCTCATACAGCCGCCGACCGAGTATCCCATGAGGCTGGAAAAAAGTCTATAGCAGTTGCCCAAAATAATTTCCGATTGATTTCTCCAGGGTGTCGGGAGGCCCCGTTCGCTTCGAGCGACGCAAGGCCGTCGAATCTTCGTTCACGGACCTCCCAACACCCACCAAAAGACCTGCGATTCGGTCAAAACTTTATCGAGGTAGGACCGCCGGTTACCCGACGGCCCCCTCACAGATCCCGGCG
>JAIWNO010000207.1 GCA_020216785.1 Desulfomonile sp. | reverse complement strand
ATGCATATACAAGATGACTCCGCGGCCCTCATCCCTTACGATCTGCATGGCCTTTTCAAGCTGCGGGCCGCAGTCGCATCGCTGAGAGCCAAAAACGTCGCCGGTCAGGCACTCGGAGTGCACCCGAACGAGGATCGGCTCATCGGGGTTGATCTCTCCCTTCACCAGGGCCACGTGTTCCAGACGGTCCACATCGTTTTCATACACGTATAGCCTGAACTCGCCCCCGAATTCCGTCGGCAGCACCGTTTCCGCAGCTCGACGCACCAGCGACTCAGTGCGCATCCGATAGCGGATGAGGTCCTTGATGGTAGTGATCTTGAGATTGAACTGCTCAGCCAATTCGACAAGGTCGGGCAAACGCGCCATTGTGCCGTCGTCCTTCATCACCTCACAGATCACGCCGGCAGGTGTGAGGCCTGCCAGTCGCGCCAAATCGACGCTCCCCTCGGTCTGGCCAGCACGCACGAGGACCCCGCCGCCTCGGGCGCGTAGCGGAAAGACGTGCCCCGGCGAAATAAGGTCCTGGGGGGTGGCGTCCTCGTCAACGGCAGTTAGGATGGTCACCGCGCGGTCGTGCGCAGAGATACCCGTGGTCACTCCGCGCTTGGCTTCGATACTCACGGTGAACGCCGTCTGGAACCGGGACTTGTTGTCGTTCACCATAAGGCGGAGGTCAAGCGCGTCGATTTTGTCCGGGATTAACGAAAGACACACGAGTCCGCGGCCGTATTTAGTCATAAAGTTGATGGCTTCAGGAGTGACTTTCTCCGCAGCCAGCGTTAGGTCGCCTTCGTTTTCACGATCTTCGTCGTCGACCAGAATTACCATACGGCCGGCGCGAATTTCCTCAATCGCTTCCTCAGTACTCACAATCACGCCCATGAAGGCCTCCGAATTTCACATGAAACCATAATCGCGCAGAGTTTTCTCATCTACGCCCGACCGTTGATCACGGCCGGAAACGAACTTCTCAACATATTTTCCGATGATGTCAAACTCCAGGTTGACTTTATCATTGACATTTTTCTCGGTCAACCCTGTCATGGCCGCGGTGTGGGGGATAATCATCACCCAGAAGCGCGCGCCTTCAACGCGGTTCACCGTCAGGCTCACGCCGTCCACAGCCACGCTCCCCTTCTCAATAAGGTACCGACCGGAATCCGCCGCGAACCCCAATGAAAACCCATTTCCGGCGGAGCGCTTGTCGATCAGCCGCCCTACGCAGTCCACGTGGCCGAGCAAAAGGTGCCCACCGAGCCGCGCATCCAGCCGCATTGCCTTTTCGAGATTGACCCGGTCACCGATCTTCAGGTCTCCGAGGGTCGTAACCCGCAGCGTCTCAGGGGACACATCCGCGACGAATTCCCCCGCGGCCGGAGCTACGCCTGTTGCGGTCAGGCACGCGCCGTTGACGCAGATCGAGTCACCCACTCGGACGTCGGACAGGTCCATCTCAGACCGTATCCGTATGAGCGTGAACTCGCCGCTGCGCTCCATTGAGGCGATCCGGCCGCGTGCTTCGATGATTCCGGTAAACATCCACTATCCCAGTCGGTGTTCTTTGTGCGCATCGTGCCCGTTCTCCGCGCACTCGTTGGCCGTTGCAAAAAGATGCCTCAGCTGGACCCTGCCCATCGATGCCAGCAGGTTCGTCTTCACGTCGGGAACTTCCTGTTCGATCTGCGCCAGTAATGCCTTCGCCCACGAGCGCCGCGTTCCGCTCATTCCCTGGTACGTGCACCCGCAGCCGACTATGGGCACGCGAAGGAGTCCCGCGGCTCGCCGCGTCATTTCTTCCTTCACATAGACGAGCGGCCGGATAATGCGGTTCCGGCCGTCGTCCGAAAGCAAGTGTGGGCTCATGCCCTTTATCGCCCCATTGAAAAAGAGGTTCAAGAGGAGCGTCTCGACGAAATCGTCGAGGTGATGTCCGAGTGCGATCTTGTTCCACCCTTCCGCGGCGGCGAAGCTGTACAAAATTCCTCGGCGCAGCCGGGAGCAGAACGAGCATGGATTCGTCCCCGGCGAAAGGTTTTCATTTACCACATCCAGGATGTTCCCGTCGATAATTCGATGGGTAATACCGTCCTGCCGGAGTCTGTCACAGAGCCCCGCGACGCAGAAGCCTTCCGAGCCGGGATGGATCGTAACCGCGGCGAGCTCGTACGCGACCGGCGCTTTTCGTTGCAAATCCCGCAGCACGTAGAGCAAAGTCCACGAGTCTTTACCGCCCGAGAGAGCGACGAGCACGCGATCGCCCTCCTCGATAAGGCCGAAATCACCAATGGCCTTGCCCACGAGGCGGGTGACCCGTTTCCAATGAAAATCTTTCATTCAGCGTGTCCAGGGGGGCTACCGGAGCGTCGGCGAAATCACCCCAAATATTCATCATAACCTCTTGAGTCATGGCAGTAAACTATTTTGGCGGGTTTCGGCTTGTGCGACCCATTCAGCGGTTATCGGCTTCATGAAACACCTTGCCCTCTTCGAGAATCTCCCGCACGAAAGGGTCATCCATTTCCAGGCGGTCCCGAACGTTTTCCGGAGTACGCACGCACCCGCGAGTGCGCTCGGAAGCCGGGCCGACACATGGGTCGGCCCCTACCGGACATCGTTAATGTTACGTGTTTGAAAGCGCATTGGTCTCAGAACTTCTATCGAGAATAGAAGCTGCAGAGGGGCAATCCCCAGTTAGAAGCGGGATTGCCCTTCTGCAGTCATAGACACTCTTAGAGCACACCCGCGTCAGGCGGACTGGATGGCGATCTTGCGGGGCACCGCCTTTTCGAGTTTGGGCAGCGTCAGTTTGAGCACACCGTCGGACATGGAGGCGCTGATTCTGCTCTGGTCCACGACTTCCGTGATGCGAAAAGACCTGAAATAGTTGCCGGTACAGTACTCGGTCAGAAGTTCTCTACTGTCGTCGGAGAACACGGGCACTTTGCCGACAATGGAGATAACGCTGTTATTCAGATCGATCTCCACATCGTCGCTTCGCACGCCCGGCATGTCCACCAGCATGACAAGTTCTTGTGGCGTTTCGTAGATGTCGACCGCCGGCGTATAGTAACTGCCTTCCCGGGTGAACTCACCCGCGGGCGGAGCAATCTCCTTCTTCTCGGGGATCTTCAATTCCTGTTCAGGCATGATGGTCAACCTCCTTGCAGGCGTTTCACTCGGCCGAGATGGCAATATGCTTGGGCAGGACGGCTTTCTCGATTGGGAGCCTGATGGTGAGCACTCCATCCTTATAGGTTGCCTTGACATCGTCCGCGGCGACCTTGTTAGGAAGCGTAATGCTCCGGTGGAACTTGCCCGAAGCGCGTTCCCGTCGGTGATAGCTCGTGCCTTCGCTCAGCTCAAGGGGTTTGCGTTCGCCCTTCAGGGAGAGGGTATCGCCTTCCACATTGATTTCCAGGTCTTCGCTCTTGAGGCCGGGAAGCTCCGCGGTCACCACGTACACGTCGCCGGCTTGCCGCACATTGAGGAGCGGAAAGAGCCGCCCCTGCGCCCACAGCGAGGCCGGAAGCGCGCCGAACCGGGGAGCTGCGAAGGGTCGGGTGCCGGTGAGCGCGGTGAATAGGTCGTCCATACCTCTCCGAAGTCTGTCGAACTCCGACCACAACGGGTCACTGCCAAATCTCCATGGGGCCATAATACTTTCCTCCTTTGCCGGCCGTTAATCGACCGGGTTTACCGCTGAGAACAGCCTACGAGAAAGAGAGAGCCGAAGCTCTCGAAGGCTTCGGCTCAGTGAACGTCGATTCTGATGGTCTTGCGCATGCTGCTCTCGGTCTTGGGCAGCTTTACGGTGAGGACACCGTTCTTATATCCGGCTTCAACCTTATCCTCCTGCACGTCACACGGCAGCGTGAACACTCGGCTGAAGCCTCCATAACGACGCTCCATTCTGTAGACGTTCTCGCCCCTTTCCTCTTTCTCTTCTTTCTTCTCGCCGCGAATGGTCAGCGTGTTTCCGGTGAGGCTTATTTCCACATCTGAGGGATTAACGCCAGGCAAATCCCCCTTGACAATAACTTCTTTGTCACTTTCGGAAATGTCGAAATCCGGGGCGAATCCGGCACCAAAAAAGCGTTCCATGGGGGGTGCAATCTCGCCGAAGAACGAATTGAACAGGTCGTCCATTTCTTTGCGGAATTCGGTGAGCGCACTCCCCGGGGTAATATGGGACTCTCTGCGTCTCCAGGGTACCAAGCTACCGAACATATTTGCGCCCTCCTTTCTGTGTAATGAAGCGATTGAGCACCGAGGCCGTCTCGGTTACTCCTTTGGTTAACTCGATGTTCAGATTTTCATTCTTCGGGGAATGTCAAGGGGGGCTGATCGGTTTCAACGAATTTTTCGAGCTTGACGGCCAAGGCATTTTTCATTAACAATAGTGCAGGAGTCTGGAGTCGTATCGCGGCCCGGAACTCTTAGCGTTTGATCCACACATACCGCCTGGATCCAGGGGACCGGGACGGAAGGACTTTATGCTATTGGTCGATTGCGCCTTCCCCCGGAAGGCTTTTTTTGTGGGAGAAATCCCGTGCGCGTATTCGATTCCACCGCCGACATGAAACGGTGGGCCTGGGAACACCGACTCGAAGGCAAATCCATCGGGCTCGTGCCGACCATGGGATACCTTCACGAAGGCCATATCAGCCTCGTGCGCCGCGCGCGGGCCGAGAACGACCTCGTGGTTGTGAGCCTTTTCGTGAACCCGACGCAATTCGGACCTGGCGAGGACTTGGAGCGTTACCCGCGGGACCCGGAAGGCGACGAGCGCAAATGCGCTGAAGCAGGGGCCAATGTGCTGTACATGCCGACAGCTGCCCAGCTCTACCCGCCGGGATTCCAGACATATGTCGAGGTGGACAAGGTTTCCCGACCTCTGTGCGGCGCGTCGCGGCCCGGACATTTCCGCGGGGTGGCGACGATCGTTCTGAAGCTGTTTTCGATCGTCCAGCCCAGCGCTGCCTATTTCGGCCGCAAGGACCATCAGCAGCTCCAGGTCATTACCACAATGGTGCGCGACCTGGATCTGAATATCCGAATTGTGCCGTGCGAGACGATCCGGGAAAAGGACGGCTTGGCAATGAGTTCCCGTAATGCATACCTTGCATCCCACGAACGGCGGCAGGCTGTGTGCCTGTATCAGGCTCTGTTGGAAGCGCGCCGACTGTTCAATGACGGCGAGCGCTCCGCGGAACGCTACCTGCGAGCGATGCGTGAACGGGTAGAGCAGGAGCCTGACGCACGCATAGATTATGTCAGCCTCGTAGATCCTGAGACTCTGGAAGATCTCCAGGAAGTACAGGATCGAGCTGTGGCGGCCCTGGCGGTCAAAATCGGATCAACGCGACTCATCGACAATATGCTCCTGGAAGGCCGGACATAGTGGCGACCAGCACTGCCGGCGCCAACACGGAGACGAACATGCAACGCACTATGCTCAAATCGAAGATTCACCGCGCCCGAGTCACGGAGGCGTGCATCGATTACCAAGGCAGCATCTCCATCGACCTGGACCTTCTGGAGGCCGCGGATATCCTCGAGTACGAACAAGTTGACGTTTACAATGTTTCAAACGGCGAGCGCTTCACCACCTACGCCATCAAAGGAGAGCGCGGCTCCGGCGTGATCTGCCTCAACGGCGCAGCCGCGCGAAAGGCAGCGGTGAACGATCTGGTGATCATTTGCACCTATGCGGTGATGGACGAAGCTGAGTGCAGGACGCACAAGCCCCGTGCCGTATTTGTGGATGCCGAAAACCGAATTGCCAAGCTCGCTTGAGCCGTCGGCCGAACGGGGGGAGCGATCCGAACGCAGCTCGCTTACAGGACCCGGTTTAGAGGTTTTCGGCTCCGTGCTGGAAGGTCTCACTGCACACCTTCGGATTGTCCCAGGTTGCCAGCAGATAATCTTTTGCTTCGACGAAGAGTTCCGCTTGCTCTTCCACGACCGCCTCAGCCTGTCCTGAATCCATGTTTCTGGTTTCATTGATGAAAGATGCGACTCTCCCGTAATACAGCGGCGTCATCAGGTCGATAAGGCGCCGCCGGTTTGCGGGCCAGTTGTGGTACGTTCCTGCCAGCTCATAGAGCACGCGGACCCATGTATCCATGGGGAGGCGGAAACGAGCGCTGTCCATAGAAGCGGCCGCACACAGCGCGTCATAGCAGTCATCGCAGAAGATCTCCTTCCACAGTGTCCCGAAATGCTCCAACCCAAACTTGAATGAACCGACAAGCTTCTCGAAGTTCACCTCGACCGGATCGGGGGACTCCGCTCCCGGTTCGCCGAAAGTCGGCACCTGGGCTACCCCGGAGATACTTCTCCAGTAAGGTTCGCTCTCTTCCATGAGCTGGAAAAGAGTGGACACCACCTGTCGGAACATGGGCCCAAGGTGTTCGGACGGGTCTTTCGCGTCGTGAATCTTTGTCCCGAGATGGGCCTGACAAATGCTGAAATTCTCCGTAATCGCCCGAACGGTCAGCCAGATGTCGATGCCGAATCTGGCCACGTCCGTGTCCCAGACATCCTGTTCCATGTAGAAATGAACAAGGTCCCGGCTGAACGCGAAATCCCCGCCGATCGGCTGGCGCACTTTCTTGCCATACACAGCTTGGCAGAGGTTGTACACGATGTTGTTCGTAATCGTACCGTCGTATTTGTAGCGATTGTAGATAGGCGCGACGAAATCACATCCGTGATCTATCACCGGCGCCAACAGGTTTTTCACCCACAAATTAGTAATGCTGCGAAGGTCGGAGTCCACCACCATGCATGCTTTGGCCCCGACAGCGCGCGCGGCCTCAAAGATCATCCGAAGCGCGGTCCCCTTGCCTCCCCTGCCCCGGTAGATCGAGACAAGCTTCTCCTGCCACGGCTTGAGCTGGAACTCCTTGGCCACGTCCCTCGTGTCGTCGGTGGACCCGCCGTCAGATATGACGATCAGCGGTCGCATGTCTCGGTAGTAGTCATGGAGGCCGTGCGATACCATGCGCATAACGTGGGCGATCGTTCGTTCATTGTTGTAGCATGGGATGCCGACCACAACGTCGGCCTTCTCGATTTCTTCCAGTCGCTTAAGCGTGTAAGGTCTGAGAGCGCTGCCGTATTTCACCACAAGCCTCCTGGTTCCCTCTCAATGTGTCCTATGCATGGTTGCGGCATCACTGGAACTTCCCTTCGTTGTCTTCGTCCACAGCCAACACGAGCTTCTCGGCAAAGTCGGGAATCGCGGAAAAGATCCGACTCCAATTGGGAATGAGCGGCCGGCCCATCGGATCCTTCCGGATGATTTCCGCGGCCGTACCGATGGCCTCGGCAAACATCTCGATTGCGGTTGCTTCGGCATGACGATCGTAAATAAGGCTATTGATACGGGCATCGTGCTCATACATGGTCATCAAGTCTTGCGCTTCCAGGAGAAACGTGGCTCGAAGGGTATTGAAAGCACCCCGGCTCAGCACGACGCCGCTGGAAAAAAGGATCCAGAAGATCGCGGTGCAGATGTCGATTGCCATCCTGTGGAGACCTTTGTGCGGATCTTCGGGCGAAAGTTCCTGGTGCTTATGTTCGTAGTTCTCGCACAGCTCCACTTGGCAGACGCGGTTCAATGAACAGTTGCGGAAGATTTCCGCAAGCACGCCCACTTCCAGTCCCCAATCCGCGGGGATGCGGTTGACTCGCGCCAAATCCGCCACCATCGAGAATTCCCCTGACAGCGGATAACGGAATGAGGCGAAATATACGAGAATCGGCAGGTGTCCAAGGATTTTGGTCAGAGAATAGATGAGCGGTGCCACAAGCAACCGTGTCACGCGACCATGCATCCGGTCGGTTATCCGACTATAGTAACCTTTACAGAATTGGTAATCCAATGCAGGCATCACAGTGGGATACACGAGCCTATTCAGCATGTCGCGGGTGTAAGAGAGGATGTCACAGTCGTGTAGCGCAATAATGTACGCCTCGCCGCGGGCCACGATGTAGCCCGATGCCATCCATGCGCTGCGCCCCTTTCCGTGAGCGCCAGCGGAAAGGCGTGCCCTCTCGATTTCCTGGTACAGTGCCCTGATCCGCTCACCGTCGTTCCAAACGATACGGACGCGGCGTCCCTCTTTTTCAAGCGGCTTGAAAAACTCGCACGCGTTGCGGAACTCCTCAGCACTCGCCGGACCGAGCGTTACCACTACCTCTCGGAGATAGGACACCTGATTGAGCGCTTCCAAAATCCCTTGGAGAGCGCGACCTTCCATCTCCGACACAAGACAGGGGAGGATCAGAGCAATAGGGCGTGTACGAGCCGCTTGTTCGATCTGTTGCTCAATTGCTTCTCGACCTCGGTCTCCGAACAGGTGCAGTGTAGTGATCGGTCCTTTCTGGACGAAATCGCTCATTATTCCCCTCCTTGCGGCGCTGTCTTCACATATGGAATGGTTGGAACGGGCGTCGTAGCTGCTTGGCGAACTCTTCTTCTCGTCGCTTTGAGCGATTGGGAGCCTGCCATCTGGTTACTTGTCTGCATATTGAAAATACTTCACTAATTTCATTAGCAAAACCGACAAAATTCATTACTTGTCTTCAGACACTTTCATCATCTCCGTTGTTCCTCGACTTTTTCTCAACCTGCGAAAACCCGATCAGACGGAGATAGCGCTCACAGGTGCCGATCTGATTCACGTAAAGAACACTGGGACTTTTCACCGCACAGGCACCGAGGTGAAGAGGAATTTCTCTTCCTCCCAACATAACGGAATGCCCACATGGTGAGGACATTTCACTTGACATTCGGAGGCCGCGTGGCGCTAAATGTGAATCATAGAGTCTGGGCGCTATCGGAACACGGTGCGAATCCGTGGCGGTCCCGCCGCTGTAATCGGTTACGAACCCCGCATATCCACTGTTCGGCTTGAGCTGGATGGGAAGGGCGGGCGGAGGATGACCCGAAAGCCAGAAGACGGGCGTTTAGACTAGGGTAATTCTGATGGCAAAAGTGAAACCCTGCACCTTCATGGTGACGGGGTTTTTTTATTTTCCCACAAAGAAAGGAGGTGAAGAGGAAATGAAGGACGTTATAGCCTACCGGAAGACTTGTTCGGCTGAAGGTACCGGGCTTTCACACTACATCCTGACGGTAGCCACGGTTAAGTAGACCTCTCAATCCGGCAGGGGTGCACGGCAAGACGTCACCCCTGCCAAGATTTCCGGGAATTGGCCGATTGACTCAGCTCATGATCCATTGAGTACCCAGGTCGCGGTGGCAGGGCGAGGAGCGAAGCGACGAAGCAATTCCCATAGTTGCGAGATTGCCCAAATCGGATTGCTTCCTTCGCTTCCCAGCGGGGTCGCATGACACAGGGAGAGTTGTGAGGCAAGACACCCAAACAGCGTGCTGAGCACGATCAACGCGTAGGGGCGAAAAAGCAGTCTGCGTTAGGAGATATATTCATGGAAATGTGTCAGAAAGTGGAAAACTTCGCGTCATCATGCGGAGCCTATTTCAATACCGGCAGTGGACCTACCGTACAACTGATCGACATCGGGCATCCGACTTATGTTGCACTCTTGGAGCCCGATACCGCCTTCTGGTCTCTGTTGAAAAAAAGCAAGATTAGCGACGCGCTTGAAGCTTCCGGTTCTCTCATGCAAGAGTTCCGTGCAAAGCGCGACACCTTCGCCGCCGAAATGGAGACCCTTCGATTCGGCCTCAAGCCTTCGGCTGTGTACTTCAATCCTACAGAACGATGCAATCTGAACTGCACGTACTGCTATATTCCGGAGGACATGCGACGGGCCGGTGCCCAGATGTCCGAGGGTGAGCTTATCCGAGCCCTTGGCATTCTCAAGGAATATTTCGACAAGACGCTCCCTGAAGGCAGGCTTCCTCAAGTGGTTTTCCACGGTTCAGAGCCGATGCTGGCCCGCGATGCGGTCTTTGCGGGTATCGAGCAATTCAGGGATTGTTTCAGCTTCGGAATTCAGACGAATGGAATACTTCTGGATGATGAGTCTATCGAATTTCTCACATCGCGCGGCATTAGCATCGGGCTTTCTCTTGACGGTCACGAAGATCGCATCGCAAACCTCACGAGAAAAAATTGGGCTGGAGAAGGATTCTTCAAGAAGACCATCGCAACGTTGGAGCGATTGAGAGGTTACCCGAACTACAATGTAATCTGCACCGTGACGACCCAAAACATGGAATCGCTCACCGAGATCGTAAATCTGCTTCATGAATTGGAAGTTCCTATCGGCATGCTGAACCCGGTCAGATGCACGAGGCAGGGAGCCAGGGATATCAAGCCGAATGACGTGGATCTTTCGTCTCATTATTTCAAAGCCCTCGACAGGACCTATGAGCTGTATCAGGAGACCGGCAGGAAGCTCGTGATTGCCAATTTCGCCAATGTTCTTGTCAGCATAGTAGCGCCGATGGCTCGCAGGCTCATGTGCGACATCTCTCCGTGCGGAGGAGGAAGGTGTTTTTTCGCAGTGGGAGCACGAGGAGACCTGTTTCCATGCAGTGAATTCGTTGGCGTACCCGAATTCAATGGAGGAAATCTTTTTCGAAACAATGTAGCGGAGGTATTGGAAACCGCCGCTTTCCGGTCTGTCACCGGCCGGAAGGTGGAACACATCACTCCTTGCTCCTCTTGCGCGATAAGGCATTTCTGCGGCTCTCCCTGCCCCGCCGAAGCCCACGAGATGAACGGAGGGATAAACAGACCCGGAGCATTCTGTGAGCTGTACGAGAACCAGGTTCGCTATGCTATGAGGCTGATAGCCGACGGAAGAGAGAACGCTTATCTGTGGGACCAGTGGGATTCGGGAACGTCAACCACGTTTGAAATGTTTTCACTGTGAACCTCTGGAGGCGCAAGCCCCGCATTTCCGACTGCCGGCGCCATGCCGGAGCCGATCGCGCAGAGGGCATGGAGAGACGGACGTCCTGCCCGTCATGCATGGGCAGGAAGCCCTACCACGAGCAGGACTTCGCGTGGTTTAATGACGCACACAAGCAAATCATTTGCCGGCGATATCCGCGAGCGCTTCGAGCACTGCCGAGTTCCATCCGTAAGGGCCGCCCATTCGGTAAAAACGCGCGTGCGACAAGTACTGCGGTGCTTGTCGGATGTCTGATGTGACGCCGACGAGAATCGGAATATCAACGACCTCCAGAAACGGGAAATCGTTCGGGCTGTCGCCGAGCCCGAGTGTGACGATCTCTCCATACAGCTCGCGATAGGCTGCAATCAGAAGCGCCACAGCCCGGCCCTTTCCTTTGTGCCCGATAAGGTGCAGAAATCGGCCTCCGGTGGCCACAATGAGCCCCCTGCGCCCCGCAGCCTCGCTGAGCAATGCCTCACATTCCCCACGGGCATCCGTAACGAGGAAGGGCTCGTCGAATTGGCGGCGCTTGGCTTTTCGTGCATCTTCAATAGAGAGAGCCGTCAATTCGGCGACTTCCGCAGCAGACATGGAAAAAAAACCTCGCACGGAGCAACCCACTTCCGATCCCATTTCGTGCAGCTCACGAATGAGCGTGTCGTACTGTACGCCAAGCGGAAGCAGCGCAAAATCGCCGCAATCCACGACTTCGAGCGGGTGGCCCCGGCGCCGAAAGTACTCAACTGCCCAAGACCTGCTGTCCATGACGATGCCGCCGCCGTTCTCGACCACGAAGGGGTCTGTAAGCCCGAGCTGCCGGTGAAGCGGTAATATCTCCGAAAAGGTCTTGCTCGAGACAAGCACGATGGAAGATTGACGCTTATTGAGCTCCTCAAGCGCGTGGCGGGCCGGCTCCCATGAGTAGGTCTCCGCGTCGAGGAGCGTGGCGTCCAGATCAGTGAATATGACAATTTTCATGGTTTGAGCCATGTTGCCCGGTCGAAAGGGCTACTCTTGCCATGAATATAACACATGCCGCGTCATGTGGACCGGCCGGATGCCGGCTTTCACTATTTCTTTCGGATAGTCTTGCCATTTGGCCCGAGTCGTCGGCGCAATACCCGACCCACGAAGTCACCGTTGACCGGCCGACTGGTGTACAGTACGCTCAAACACCAATGAGAAGCGACATGTGAGCGGCAAATGGAGTTCGTTTTGCTGGTCAAAGGCCTTGTTATCGGATTCTCCATAGCCGCGCCCGTCGGTCCGATCGGCGTATTATGCATTCGACGAACATTGGCGGAAGGACACGCGTGCGGCCTCGTTTCCGGTTTGGGAGCTGCAACAGCCGATACCATCTACGGATGCATTGCCGGATTCGGGCTCACGTTTCTCTCAGGTTTTCTCATCAGTCAGCAGGAGTGGCTTCGTCTGATCGGCGGAGCATTCCTGTGTTACCTAGGCATCAAGACGTTCCTCGCCAAGCCTGCGGAACAAGCAACTGTAGCGAAAGGGAACGGACTCGCCGCGGCGTACACCTCCACGTTTTTCCTGACACTCACCAACCCGATGACCATCTTATCATTTTCCGCTATCTTCGCCGGCTTGGGAATCATAAGCGACCGCGGCGACTCTATTTCGGCCGCCTTATTGGTATTCGGCGTGTTTGCGGGCTCCGCGCTCTGGTGGGTTATTCTCAGCAGTGGGGTCAACGTCTATCGGGCGAAACTTAATCCCAGCGGGCTGCAATGGGTCAACAGAATAGCCGGCGTCATCATTGCGGGGTTTGGGGTTATGGCGCTGTTGAGCTTGGGATCGTGACGTACCGTTCACCCTGGCTGTCAGGCAAAGACCTCGTTATCACAAAGGGGGCCCCGAGCGGATGGGTTTGGAAAGCTCAAGACCATGAAATATGCTCTCACCATAGTCGTGGAGCCATATCAGGACAAAGGATCGTCTCCACCAGGAAACGAGGTGTTTCGTCCTGATCAGCAATACACTCTCCAAGGGAACCGACTCTGTATAGCAATTGCCAAAAATAATTTCCGATTGATTTCTCCAGGGTTTCGAGAGGCCCCGTTCACCTCGAGCGACGCAAGGCCGTCGAATCTTCGTTCACGGACCTCCCGGCATCCACCAAAAGACCTGCGATTCGGTCAAAACTTTTGGCAACTGCTATAGTCCATGGGAACTGATTACGGTCTACAGTGACGGGCACATGGTGGAGACCATTTCGGCTTCCTCAAAGACTCCGTTTTCGCCAAAGCGCTCTTCCTCAAATCCCCCGTGTATTGAGGCCCTCGGCTTGGACTGGTCCTCGCACTTGTGATCTGGAAGATCATAGGACGAGCCGACAAGCGCATTGCTTTCCAGTGTGCACACCGGTATGAATGGGCTGGATTGGCGATTGAAACGGTGTGAGGACTGTGGTACGCTGATTTATGTCTTGAGTTGGAGGTGGGGATTATGCCAAGCGAAGATGAGCGACGCAAAGAGAACTTCTTGCATGATCTGCGCTCCGGAGTGCCCCACCAGGAATTGATGAAAAAATACAGGCTGACTCCCAGAGGGTTCGACACCTTGTCCAGGAATGTGCTGCACCTTCCCGGAGCGGACGCCGAACCTCGCCTACGATCCAGGCGACACCTGGAATTCCTTCTCCCCATCTCCGAATCGCAGCATCCTGAAAATACAGGATTTGTCTATGATATTTCAGATGATGGTGTGGGAGTTCGCGGGTTAAAGACCAAAGTTCATGATCTCAAGACGTTTGTAATACCTGCCGATGATTTCTTCCGAATTGAGCCCGTCGTATTTCAGGGCCTCTGCCGCTGGATCGAAGAAAAGGAAAACCGGTGGGAAAGCGCTGCGGGATTCAAGGTAGTGAGAGTTCTGAGCGGCAGCCTCACCGAGCTGCAGGATATCCTTCGGGCGCTGAATCCTGAGTCAACGCGTGACTGACGGAAAGCGCGATCCCAATCGCTTTGCGGACATGGGGCCGTTGCCGAACTTTTCTCTTGGAATGACACGCAACGGATCGGTTGCCCCGCATGCGCAGTTTTGATGCAAGAACCGGCAAGCTGACCGCCTCATATCGATGCGTCGTCAAGATAGTAACATGGCCGTTGGAAGGGGCACCCGCATGTGCGCCCGGAAGCCGGGCCGACACATGGAGACTGTCTCAAAACTCGGGAGAAGTCGAAAATCGTAGCACGATCGAGTCTGGGATCCGTCTTTGTCACCCTCACCCCGGCCCTCTCCCACTGGAGAGGAATGCCTTTGGAGCCGATTTTCGGTCCCCTCTCCCTCAGGGAGAGGGTTAGGGTGAGGGGTATTCGTGCTACGATGGCAGCTTTTGTACGGATTCTGAGACAGTCTCCATGGGTCGGCCCCTACCGGACGTCGTTGATGTTACATGTTTGAAAGCGCATTCGTATGAAAGTCGTCGCCATAAGCACCTGCTATCGGGTGTGCGTATGGGAAGGTGCGGAGGGGAGATGAAGTCTCCCCTCCGCAGGATGGCGCAGCGTGGCGCTCTTAATACCTATCTCCGAGGCGAAGCCTCGGAGCGTTCACCGAAGCCGACGACTTTCATGATTCGTTGTGCTCAAAGACCGGGGCATGGCAGTTGGTATCAAGCGCAGTCATGACACGACTTACAGACGACCAAGAGTCCCGTCTTCCCCTCCCGAGGGCACACATGCCGGATCGTCTTCCCACACTTCTCGCAAACAAATGGGTCGATTCTCTGCGTTAACGGGTTCCAGATCAGACTCAATGATCGCTTGAGCTTTCGGTACGAGAGCCTAACCGTCAGTTGGACCACCGGTACAAGAAGGCGCAGAGCGGCACGTCCCGTCACTTCCACCCTTATCGAGTACTTGTGCTCGAGGTCCCGTATCTTGGCGTCCAACTCTTCGGGAAGACTCGCCATTTTGAGCAGCCGCTCTTCACGCACGCGGTCGGTGAGGTTGGGCCGAACAAGCGCGGCCTGCATTTCATGCATCAGCGCCCCGTAGTATTCCCTGGTGCTCCTGATATCTCTGTGCAGACGTCTGCGCATGCCATCGATAAACTCCCTGAGTTCCAACGCGCTCATCTCTTTTGCGACCTGAAGTGCGCAATTCAAGGCTTTTTCCGGGGACACCGCGAATTGAGGCGGTATGTGTGCATTTGAATAGGGCTCGATCTGAAAATTGCGCCAAAGTGTCTCCAATCCAGCGACATGCGCAGACGTGCCTTCGCTGACAGCAACCGGGACAAGCCCCTCTTTACGCTCATCGCTCCGGGCGACGTAATGGCTGACCAGTATGAGGTAACCGGCAACGGTTTCCGCACGGCCGGACACTGCGGCGCGGAGACCCGCAAATTGGAGGTCCTGTGTCAGGAGTGTCTCGAATCCGCTCTGTTTCAGATACTGAATGACCGCGCGAGCATACACGACCGGGACGTCGTTCGTGGCCATGCCGATAATTCGATCGACAATGGGACTCCCGTAGAGCAACGGCGCCTCTTCGCCTCCAATCAGCGCCTCTTCCGGCAATTCCAGAG
>JAIWNO010000206.1 GCA_020216785.1 Desulfomonile sp. | reverse complement strand
ACTTGGCCAGAGATTCCGGAAGCAATGAGATCAACTTCCCCTCCCGCTGTTCCACAACCCCGCCGCACCTTTCGATGAGGTCAGCTGTAAAGCTTAGGAGCGCTGTATTCGCTGACGCCGTCATACGCCGAAATCCTCTCCGAAAAGTTTCTCGTCAAACTCTTTTGTTTTCTTGTAAGCCAGCCGGGCCTTCTGCAGTCTCTGGGAAAACTCATCAAAGGCCTTCTGCACATCGTCCTTTGCGGAATTCTTGGTCCAGATCTCGAACACCATGTCCGAGAATTCCCTTTCGTCCTGAAGATGGCCGAGGATCATATCGACTTCGCCTACCACAAGCTCGAACATGTTTATCTTTTTGTCCAGCACTTCCAGTATATGGTCTTCTACGCTCCCGGCGGCACAGAAGTTGTACACCTGGACTTCTCTCTCTTGACCGATTCGATGGACCCGCCCTATTCGCTGCTCGATTTCCATCGGGTTCCACGGAAGATCGTAGTTGATCATGACGTTGCAAAACTGGAGGTTGTAGCCCTCTCCACCCGTTCCACTGGCGAGAAGCACCGGGACGCCGTTTCGGAATTCCTCCATTGCAGACGCTTTCTGGGTCGGAGTGAGGCTTCCATAGACCGTGGTATGCGGAATCCCGTGTTGGCCGAATTGCTCGCGAAGATGATGCAATGTTCTGAGATAATTTACGAATACAATCTTTCGATCAGGCAGAGACTTGAGAAGCTGCAAAACCTTGCGGGTCTTGCTCCCCATACCGATTTTGGTACCGATAGCGTGCAACTGGTTGACTCGCAATTCAATTTCCGGGTCGTGGGAGGATCTGAGCTTCTCAAGGGTGCCCAAAGCAGCTTGGTGCGAAGATCCCGCAGCCTCAAGAAGCTTCCTGAGCCCCATCTTGGAGATGCCGGCGCTCGATGATTTCGCAATATACGCTACGAGGGAGGAAACGCCTTGGTAAAATTGCTGCTCCAATTCCGTGGATTCAACACGGGTTGTGAAGGCAAAGCGGGGCGGCAGCTGAAGTTGAGTTACTGAGCGTGTATTTCGTATCATGATTTCTTTGAGCAGTTCTTTAAGGCGCTCCCTGTTGCGGGGGTCCGTGGGTTTGCCGCGAGCCACAAACTGCTCGAGGAATCCCGTACGCGTTTTCAAATGGCCTGGTTTCAGGATCGTCACAAGGTTGTACAGCTCGTCCACGCGGTTTTGCACCGGAGTGGCCGTCAAGAGCAGAAAAAAAGTCTTGTGAATGGCGTTTACGAGCTGCCAACTCCGTGTGCGCTGGTTTTTCAGATGGTGGGCCTCATCCACGATCACCATGTCATAGGTTCGAGACGTCACTGCCTCGAAATGTCGTGTGGTTCTCGCGGCGGCAATAGAGGCCACAATCAGAGGTTGCGACCAAAACTGATCGAGGTCCTCCCGAAAGAGTGGATCGTTGGAAGAGGCAAATTCCAGGCCGAACTTGTCGTGAAGTTCCTCTTTCCACTGGTCCACGAGGGAGCTGGGAGTGAGCACCAGCACGGTCTTCACCAACCCCCTCAATAGATACTCCTTCAGAACCATACCGGCTTCGATGGTCTTTCCAAGACCGACTTCATCGGCAAGAATGGCTCGGCCACGGAAGGCTTTCAGCACCTTGCGGGCGGTTTCCTGTTGATGCCAAAGGGGCTCCACATCGCGTAAGGTGGGAAGGCAGAGGAGCTGATCGAACGAAACGCGAAAAGAATGCTTATACGCTTGGAGCGCAAGCTCGAAGGAACGTCTGTCAGCTTGCCGACTCTTTCTTATGGCTTCAATGACCAAGTCGGCGTTGGTTGCATATTCGATCTTCACGTCAGGCAGGGTCTCGACCGCCTCGGGGGCAGCAGGCTGGAACAGGGCTGGAGCAATAGCCGCATTCGGGACGCTGGACAGCCTATGATCGATCGGCATAGGCGCGATTCCTGAGCGTGTGCCCGCGGCGGTTCCACCGGAAAGCGAGCTGTTTCGTCCGGCTTTCACGACGGAAATATGTTGAGTGGAGGATTCCGAAGCCTGGAGCATGGCTTGGGCATATCGGAGCTGTAACTGCACGTCGTTAAAGTATTTCTTTTTCCTCCAGCCGGAATTGAGCATAGGGTCTTTCAGAACGGACTCGAAGATTTCGGAAGCCAGGCGATAATCTTTCTGTTCCAGGGCGAACCGGCCGATCGAAAAGCGCTCTTTCCAGTTGCCTATTAGACCGGCTCTCCATCGCCACGCGAGCAAGGACAGACATTTGTCCATGTCTCCCAGTGCCCGGGCGGAATGCAAGGCGATATTCCACGCGTCGCCATGACTCGGCCGTGCTTCGAGAATCTTAACAGCCCATTTGAGGGCTCCTGCATGGTCCCCCGCCTGGTCGCAGTCAACTGCGAGCCAGTAGTAATCATCCAGGCGTTGGACTTCGCCGATTCTCTCCTCGTGCCGTCGTTTGGTTTCCTTGACCTTTAGCCGCTTGAGTCTCTTCCGTTCCTTAGGGTGAAGAGCCATAGCTTCTCTCGCATGAATCCCTGCATCGCGGCCGGTCAACAGTCGACCGGCTCAGTGACTAATGGAACTGGATTGGGTGCGGACTATAGTCGCGTCTGGGGTGGGGAATCAAGGAAAAATGAGACGTTGGGATAAGTATTCACTTGCGCGGCGCGGGGTCCCGGCGGAGAAGTCATTGCGACCCCGCTGAAAAACGGGAGAAACAATTTCTCAAGCTTGACACAGGAAAATTGCTTCGTCGTTTCACTCCTTGCAATGAGACGGTTGACAGCGTGCCCGCAGGAAAAGGAAAGGATACTGTCAGGACTCAACCTTTCACTCGCGTTCCGTACTTCTCTCAGACAAGAAAGAAACCAATCACCGCAAGGATCGCTGAGGATCGAGAATTGCGTTGAAATCCCGGCGTCTTTGATCTATGGTCCAGGTATCCCGGAAGACTTTCTTCCGCTGTCTCGTTGCGGCCGACGCATTCTGCCCGACGTAGGCAACCAAGCATAAAGAGATGCTTCTCACGCGTTGCGACGACTCCACGGCGATCTTCGGCAGCATTGCGTTTGACGAAGAACGGCGTGTCAATGTTCGAAAATCGGACAACGAAGGAGGAGTGCAATGGAACGTCGTCGTCGATTTGGAAACGGCGCCGAACTGGGAAGGCGGGAATTCCTCAAAGTAACAGGTGCCATGGGGGGCTCCCTTCTGGTGGGCTGTCCTGCGATCGCGCGGGCACAGGCCGCGAAGAGGATTTCCATCGCCACGGGGGGCATGGGAGGCGTGTATTATCCTCTCGGGGGAGCGATAGCCGCGGCTATCTCCAAGTACATCCCCAATGTTGAGGCCGCAGCCGAGGTTACAGCCGCCTCAGTGGACAACTGCAAGCTGATCGCGGCAAAGAAGTCGGATCTCGGCATCATTATGGGCGATGTGGGATACGACGCCTACATTGGAGCCGGCAAGTTCAAGGAAAAGTTGCCTCTTCGGAACTTGGCCGTCCTGTATCCGAACGTGACGCAAATAGTGGCTTTGCAGGGGAAAGGCATCAAAACGGTCGCAGATCTGAAGGGCAAGACCATTTCCACCGGAGCGCCCGGGAGCGGTGTGGAAATCATCGCTCTGAGAATTCTCGAAGCCGTAGGAATCAACCCGGACAAGGATGTCAAGCGCGACAGGCTCGGAGCTTCAGAATCCGCAGGTGCCCTTAAAGACGGAAAGCTCGATGCGTATTTCTGGTGCGGCGGGATCCCGACTGCCTCTATTCTCGATCTTGCGGCCGCCCCTGGGATGAAGCTTTCGTTCGTCCCCAACGAAGATTGCATCGCCAAGATGACTGCCAAGTACGGCCCGGTGTATTACCCCGCTACGATTCCCAAGGGCGCTTACCCAGGTGTCAATGCGGACGTTCCTTCATCCGCGGTGGCCAACCTTCTGCTCGCACACGAACAAATGGATGAGAAGCTGGCATACGATATCGTGAAAACGATCTTTGACCACAAAGACGACCTCGTGGCCGTCCACAAGCAGGCGGAGAGCTTGGACCTCAAGGGAGCGGTCGTGGGGTCGCCCCAGCCCTTCCACAAAGGGGCGATACAATACTTCAAAGAAAAGGGCTTAAACGTGCCCACATGACGCGCGGCTCAAGGTTCCGGACCGGACCGCCGGCCCTGCTCTTTTTTGTCCTGCCGGCGGCCCTGCTGGTCGCGGGAATGGGGAAGAAAGTCCTCGTGCTGGAGATCGGCAACTTGGAAGTGCCGGTACGGGTGGGAGAGGTTTTCTTTCATTCTTACACGCAGTCCATGTACGGAGTTCCCGTGCTGGAGAAATTCCGCATAGAAGACGGATTTTTCAGGCTCGTACACGTTTCGAGCCCGAGCGGGGCAGCGCTCGCCTACCTCGGCATTGAGAAGAGGGATGACCCGAACGCGGACGAGACTTATCGGGACTTCACCATTCCCGCTGCGAGCATCGGCAATCATGCGATCAGGGTCCACGACAAGGAGATCCCGCTCGAAACCCGTGCAGGGCGGGACGGGAAAATCCATGTGAAACTCGTGAAGATGTCCTTTTTGGCGTACGTCGGACTTCTCGTGTGGAGATGATCATGCAAGATCAGTCGAGTACCGGGATCACCCAAGAGCGGCTCAAGAAAGCTGAAGACGTTGTCCGGAAAGAGGACGGTGTCATTCGGGAGCCCAATCCTTTTTGGGCCACGATTATCACCATTCTGGCCGTCGGCACCTCGCTCTTCGCTCTGTATGTTGCCGTGGGCACGGTTACTACCCAAATACTCCGCGGCATCCATGTCGCGTTGGTACTTGTGCTGATCTTCCTCCACTATTCCGCAACCAAGAAGGCCACGAGCGACGTCAGCGCCATAGACCTCGTCCTCGTGGTGCTCTCGGTTGCGTCAATCGGCTACATGCTCGTTGATTTCGAGGAGTTCATCTACCGGGCTGTGACGCCGGTCCTGTGGGATAAGGTGTTTGGCGTGGTCCTGATTCTTCTTTGCCTGGAAGCAGCCCGGCGGACAACCGGATGGATCATGCCGGTCACCGTCGTGCTGTTTCTCTTCTACGCCTATGTGGGACCTTGGCTGCCGCCTCCGTGGACTCACCGCGGGTACGATCTGGAGCGCATTGTCGGCCATATGTACATGACTCTCGAGGGCATTTTCGGTGTCCCCATCGACGTGTCTTCGACGTTCATCATTATGTTCACGATTTTCGGGGCCTTTCTCCGGACATCCGGCGCCGGCAAGTTCTATGTGGACTTCGCTTTCTCCGCTATGGGCCGCAAACCCACGGGCGCAGGCCGCACCGTCGTCATGGCGGCTTTTTTTCTCGCGGGCGGCTCAGGAAGCGGAGTAGCCGACACGGTGACGGTCGGGTCCGTAGCGTACCCGATGCTGCAGAAAGCAGGGTATGACAAGGAGAATGCCGGGGGATTGCTCGCGGCCGGCGGGCTCGGTGCGGTGCTGACGCCTCCCGTAATGGGCGCTGCGGCCTTTCTGATTGCGGAGTTCTTAAGGATCACCTACCTCGACGTCATCAAGATGGCTGCGATCCCCGCGTGTCTTTATTACTGGTCCCTGCTGCTCATGGTCGAGTTCGACGCAAAGAAATTCGGCATGAAACTGGTCGAAGTCGAGAAGGAATATACTCTGAAAGCCCTGACCTGGAAGTACGGGTACCATTTCTTTCCCGTCATCACGATCGTCGTTTGCCTTGTTTCAGGATTCACGCCGCCTATGGCGGTTTTTGCTGCAATCGTGGTCTGTATCCTGGGCTGTTTTATCCGCCGTGAGACCTGGTTCACGCCGACAAAGCTCGTGCATGCCCTGGCGATGGGTACCATGAACGTGCTGCCGGTCGCAGCAGTCTGTGCGTGCGCAGGTATCATTGTGGGCGTAGTGAGCCTGACCGGACTTGGCTTGAAGCTCTCCACCATCATCATCACCTACGCGGGCGGAAGCCTGATCCTCACTGCCATATACACAGCAATCCTGCTCTGGATCATCGGACTCGCCGTACCCATCACGGCAACCTATATCATCGCCGCAGTGATTGCCGCCCCAGCTTTGACGAAGCTCGGAGTGCCCGATTTTGCCGCACACATGTTTATCTTTTACTATGCGGTCCTTTCGGAGGTCTCACCTCCTACTGCATTGTCTCCTTTTGCCGCTGCGGCCCTCACGGGCGGCGATCCGTTCAAAACAACGTTGATGGCGTGGAAATACACTGCTGTGGCTTTTCTCGTTCCCTTCATGTTCACGATCGACTCGTCCGGTCTCGCTCTTCTGCTTAAGGGGGACACTTTCTCGGAGAGCCTGTGGGTGATTGCCACTTCGTTCGGCGGGGTCTTCGCTTTTGCGGCCGCGGCATCCGGATGGCTGTTGAGAAAGGCAACGATTCCGGAGCGCATAGCGCTCGGCCTTGGTGGATTAGCTCTCGTCTATCCAGGTTTATGGACAGACCTTGTCGGCATGGCCTTGGTCTGCGCTGTGGTAGTCTTCCAAACTGCGGCCAAAAGCCCCCGGGAGCTGCCGGTAGGATGAAGCAAAGCGAAGCGCCTGACGAGAGGCACGGGGCGGGTTGATCACCGCGTGCGATCCGCAGCGGAAACCTATGATCATCTACTCTATCGGTCACTCCACCCGTTCGGCTGACGAATTTATCTCGCTGCTGAAGCATTACGGGATTCAGGCACTTGCGGACGTCCGCAGCTTCCCCGGCTCACGGAAATTCCCTCATTTCAACAAAGAAGACCTGGACCGCTTGTTATCGGACAACAATATCATGTACGTATGGATTCGCGAGCTTGGTGGGTTGCGCCGCCTGAAGAAAGGGTTCGATTCCTCCAACACGGGACTCGTTAGCCCAGGGTTCCGGGCTTATGCAGATCACATGGCCGAGGAAAGCTTCGCTCATGCGGCCAATCGACTCTTGGACATTGCAGCCGCCCGAGTTACAGCGATCATGTGCGCGGAAGCCGTATACTGGCGGTGCCATAGACGCCTTCTGAGCGACTTTCTCCTGGCGCAAGGGGTGGAAGTGCGGCATATATTCGACATGAAGACCGTCCGGACACATGTTCTGTCCCATGGGGCCGTAATAACAGATCGGAAACAGGTCATCTACCCGGCATGACGACTTTCTCATCCCCGGGAGTCGAATCTATCCGTTGTTGGAACCCCTTTTCTTTCGACCTGATATGAATCCGGCCGTCCGACGGTTTCGACTGTGCTCCGGTAGGACACGCTCTTCATGGCTACTCATTCGCCAGTCGCCATTCACCCGAACTGCTCAGGAACATGACCCTCATAAACCGCTCTAGCGTGTCTTTCTGGTCTCTTGTGAGATTGATCACTTCAAAGCGGGCTATCGGATATCTCTTGTTCCCACCTTTGATTTCACACCATGTGCAGCGCGTTTGGAGTTGCAGCGGGCCGGCAGCCATAAACATATCCACCGGAATATGAAAAGTTCTCGTCTCCCCTATGCGCGCTCTGAGGCCCGCCACGCGGATTGCATTGGGAGAAACCTCTCTGAGAATGCCTTTGGCCGGCGATTCCACATCGTGAATGGGGACCGGAACCGACAGTGTGAGCACGGTGCTTCCGCCCGAAGTGTCTACCGGTTGGGGAGACGCGTACCCGGGATATTGTTCCGCCAACTCTCTCTCGTCAGCGAGCCCGGCCGAGATGAGCTGCCTCAGGAGCATCCGCAGACCTTTACTTGAGAGGTCGTATTTCTTCATTAAGTCCGATGCGCTCGCTTTGTCTCGAATGTCGGACATGATGGCTTTTGCACTGATATGGGCGCGTTCACTCATATTCCCCCCCAAATCAAACCCACGGGATGGTTCAAAACCTCGCCTTACGCCATGTGAACCCACTCGGGGAGTTTCTCACCGATCTGGAACACTTCCACATGTTCCGGCTCTTGAAGGCAGTCTGCAAGACGACGTTCCAGCTCTTGCCGCGCTGGATCTGCGAGCCAGCTCTCCCACTGTTTTCGATCTACCCAGTGACTCAGCACGACCACTTTGTTGGGGTTATCCTCGCTGTAGAGCGTCTCTCCAAAGATGTGGCCCGGCCGGAGCGTCGCCGTGGATCTGATTTCCCGCACGATGGCGACAGCCTCTTCTTTTCTCTCGTTCTTCAGGTGCCTGGTTACCAGTACTTTCACAGACATGGCGTACCCCCTCTCTGAAGATGATGTTGGAACAACCCCGACAGGACATAGTATACTACCGGCCCGGGGCGAGGAAAAGTCCTGAATTGTGGTTCTCCAGGAGAAGGTTCGTTTCGGAGTCCGGCTCCGAGCTGAATTCGAGCAAAACGCGAGAAGGCATGTGCTTTGGCGTTACCGTCTGATATAGTGGAAGAAGCACGCGATGGACCGCCTTTGACGCCGAGACTCGCGGGATCGACCAATCTCTGCCTCAACCGGGATTCCAAGCGTCGAGCCGCCTACTCTTCGGAGGACCATGTGGACAGATCAAGCCCCGTGACCAATCGAGACGTAATCTGGGTCTGGGTCGGGTACATTGCGCTGCTCCTGGGCATTCTTGCCTTGTTGTACATTGCATATGACCTCAAGTATCCTAATCATTTCGTCGGTGACATGTACAGCTTGGAGGTTATGTTTAGATTAGTGGTTTTGTCCAGTGCCGCAGGACCGATGCTCATCGGGGCGGTGCTCTTTTTTCTAGGAAGACACAAGAATGTGAGACGGTGGCTGACTCTGGGGACAACGGTCACAACGGTTTCTTCGACGATTCTCATTGCCATGTCCATTGGTGTCGCCCACTCTCGGCACATGGACGAAGTGCGCAAGACGTATCCTCAAAAGAGTGTCGAGGAATTGCTGGCTATAGCCAAAGGAGAAAAGGACCAACATGCTGTCGACCAGCTTATAATCAGAGCCGATCCAGCGGCGGTTCCCGGACTGGCGTCGATTGTTACGGATGATAAGGAACCCGGCTACCTCCGCTATGTCGCGGCCGAAGCCCTGGCACGAATTGGCAATGACGACGCGCGCATGGTTCTGGAGAAGGCCAGAGACTCCTGCAAGGATGCCTGGTTCAAGGAGATTTTGAGTCGATTGGTCGATGATGTGACGCATAAGCGTTGAACATGTGCTCGCACGCGATGACGTTTACCGAAAAGAACGATCTCAATTGCCTCAATAGGCGACTACGCGCGAAGCCATGGTTGTTCCCCTCTTTGCGTTCGTGATATGGTTCAAGTCAGGGTCAAGCGGTCTGCTCGCGCCCATGAAAGCCGGTAGTACGTCTTGTGCCGTATCGGAGCGTCTCACATCATGGCAGTCAATGATAATGTTCCGACTATTCCTCTATTCAACGGTCTGCCGGATGACCAACTTCGTGACCTCTATTCGATCGGAGTTGAAAAGCGATTCAAACGTGGGGGAACCATCTTCTCCGAAGGGCAACCCGCGCTCGGCTTCTACGTGGTACTTTCCGGGCGAGTAAAGATCTTCAAACTTTCGCCGGACGGAAAAGAGCAGATTCTTCATCTTTTCGGTCCCGGCGAACCTTTCGGCGAGGTCGCGGTATTCGAGGGGAAGCAATTCCCTGCCCACGCAGCGGCACTCGAAGACAGCACAGCACGCTTTTATCCTCGCGACGCGTTCATAGGTCTCATCAAGAGCAATCCTTCGCTCGCGCTCAACATGCTCGCCGTGTTATCCCGGAGGCTCCGATTCTTTGCCGCACTGGTCGACAACCTCGCGCTCAAGGAAGTGCCGGGGCGTATCGCCGCGCACCTCCTGTACCTCAGCGACCGGGAAGAGGGCGCGGATCTGGTGGAGCTGGACGTGCCCAAAAACCAGCTCGCGGGTATGCTGGGAACCATCCCGGAAACCTTGTCTCGTATCTTCGCGAAAATGGCGTCCCGAGGGCTCATCCAATTGGACGGCCCGCGCATCACCTTACTGGACAGGGATGGACTCCGAGACTTGGC
>JAIWNO010000205.1 GCA_020216785.1 Desulfomonile sp. | reverse complement strand
AGACGGAGTTAAGCGCCTGACATGACGGTAGTGAATCCAGGCGAAGAACCATCTGTCACGATCTACCATGATCACTTGCGACGGCTTTATCGGATGTACAACTGCCGGGAGTATGTGCATCCCGACCCGCTGGAGTTTCTCTTTTCTTACCCGGACGTAAAGGATCGCGAAATCGTCGCGCTCGTCTCGTCGTCCCTTGCATACGGAGCTGTAAGACAAATCCTGAGAAGTGTTCGGAGCGTGCTCGAGCGCCTTGAGTCGCCCCACGCTTTTCTCATTACCGCGTCCGAGGACTCCCTGAAAGCGCGGTTTCGCGACTTCAAACATCGGTTTACAACCGGCGAGGAACTAGCGATGATGCTCCTTGGGATCAAGCAGGTACTGAAACAGTGGGGATCTCTTGAGTCCTGCTTCTGCGCCGGCCTTAAGGACGAGCACGACACCGTAATCCCAGCCCTTACCGGCCTCGTGAGGGAACTGACTGCAGCCTTCCCCGGCCGGCCGCGAAGCTTGCTCCCATCACCCGCGGCGGGGAGCGCGTGCAAGCGGCACAACCTCTTCCTGCGGTGGATGGTGAGACGGGACGCGGTAGACCCGGGAGGATGGGAGCGGGTGCCGCGCTCGAAACTCGTTGTGCCGGTGGATGTTCACATGCACAGGCTCTCGCTGCGACTCGGTCTGACGAAGCGAAAACAGGCGGATCTCCGCACAGCTCTGGAGGTCACCGCAGCGTTCCGCATCATCGAGCCCGAAGACCCTGTCCGATATGATTTCTGCCTTACACGTCTCGGTATCCGCGACGACACCGACTTGGAGCGATTTGTCTCGGAGTGCAGGGGATCCTGCTGCGACGTAATCACTGCGGGGGCTGGTCCCCTATCCTAATTTATTTTCAAGAGCAGACCCGGCCGGCACCCTCCGGGAGTAGGGACGCCACCGCACTATCGTAGGGCCTCCGTGCCTTCCTTGGATTGATGGCGGGCACGGAGCGAAGGAGACTGCCGGCCCCCGCTGTGTGCAAGGTGGACCGATATACCCCGGCTTGAAAGCGCACTGGTATAACTTATGACATAGAATACCTACCGCGGACGATTCCCTGGGGTGCCGAAACCGACCTTGTGACCGATCTTGACCCCGTACCTCTTGCAGAAGCCCGCGTTCAATTCCAGACAGGAGCGGCTGGGAAAAATCGAAGGGTAGATGCTGCCTGAATTCGGTTGAATTGATTCGTAAATCATTGTTACAACACCGTTGCGATCGATCCATACCGCGTCGATGGAGAATTTCATCCCCTGCATGTGGATGGCGGCCTGACGCTCAGCAGCGAAATCAAGGAGCATTCCCACGTCGTCTGTGATTCGCTCCCAGCCAAGCAAACCTCTAGCCCGAGACACGTCCGTGTCTGCAATCACAGCGATGACCGTTTTCTCTCCGATTGTCACCGGTACAGTGCGGACGTTCGGGTCCGGACCCAAATAGAGACCCCCATCCGTCGATCCGCCGGCTCGCGCAGCACCGACCAGACCGTGAACAAGCATGACGAAAAGGACGCTCAGTATAGCGCACTTTGCGGTCATCAATCCTTTACCTCCAAAGATCGCGTTGTCGTGTTGGTGTTGACAGCGCGTGAGTCTGGACTATATCATCGCCGTTGCTTACAGGATATTATTCTGTAACTGCCCAACATCACAAAACATGCCGTACATGCTCGACTCCTTTCTCGAGAGGCTGACCGATCGGGCTCGCTCCGAATGGCGGGTGGTCCACCATGAACGCATCCCTGAAGAGCCCCCCCGTTACGAGGACGTTCCAGGTGAAGTCGACCCTCGCATAACCCGCCTTATCTACCGCGCCGGTATCGGTTCTCTTTATTCACATCAGGCCGAAGCGATCCGCCATTCCCTTCAAGGTAGGAACGTGGTTCTTGCTACGAGTACAGCGAGCGGTAAGACCCTCGCTTACCAGGTGCCGGTAATGCACCGGCTGATTCAGGATCCCGCAGCAACGGCGCTTTTTCTTTTCCCGCTCAAAGCCCTGGAGCGAGACCAGCGGGACGCTTTCCTGGCACTGGCAGGGGATTCAGGGGTTACAGCGGAGGTTTATGACGGCGACACTCCTGAATCGGTCCGCCGCAAGATCAAACTTAACCCTCCTCGGGTGATCATTACGAACCCGGATATGCTTCACCTCGGGCTGCTTGCTTTTCACGACTCATGGAAGGATTTCTTCGCCAACCTTTCATACATCGTTCTGGATGAGGTTCATACATACAAGGGCATTTTCGGAAGCCATATTTCGCAGGTTTTGCTCAGGGTCCGGCGTGTCTGCAACGAGTACGGCGCGCAGCCGCGTTTCTTCGCTTCATCCGCAACCATCGCCAATCCCGGCACGTTTGTTTCTCGGCTCATTGGTCAGGACACGGTCGTTGTAGACCGCTCCGGAGCATCGGTGTCTCCACGGCATTTCTTATTTCTCAGCCCTCAGCTGAGTCCGTATACTGTCGCCTCACGGTTGTTCCGAGAAGGCATCCAGTCGGGGCTCAAAACCATTTGCTTCACGAGGGCCAGAAAGATCACGGAGCTTATCACCATGTGGGTGATCGCAGAGGAGCCTCGCCTCCGAAGCCGTATCAGTTCCTACCGAGCGGGATTCCTGCCCGAGGAGCGCCGGGAAATCGAGGCGCGGCTCTTCTCCGGCGAGATGGACGGCGTGATTTCCACCTCCGCGCTGGAAATGGGTATCGACGTCGGCGGTCTGGATCTATGCATCTTGGTCGGCTATCCGGGCACCATCATCAACACATGGCAGCGGGGCGGCCGTGTGGGCCGCGCAGGCCGTCCGAGCGCCATTGTGCTTATCGCCGGGCATGACGCGCTGGATCAGTATTTCCTCAAGCATCCTGATGACTTCTTCGGTCGGTCGTGCGAAGAGGCAGTGATCGACCCTTACAACCGCGAAGTGCTCAAACGTCACCTTCAATGCGCCGCAGCGGAAGTCCCAATACGGTCCACGGAGGAGTGGACACACGAACCAAACGTGAACGCGGTCTTGGAAGAACTCGTGGAGGACGGGACGCTCTTTGTGCACCCACAGACCAAAGCGTGGCATTCCCTCCGCCGGAAACCGCACCGGGAGGTGGACCTACGCGGCATCGGCGAATCGTACTCCATCTTCCTGGAGGACGGCAAGCGCATGATCGGCAGCACCTCCGGGATGCGAGCTTTCTCCGAGTGCCATGAGGGCGCGGTATACCTTCACCGCACCCGGCAGTACGTGGTCACACAGCTCGACCTGAGCCGGCGGAATGTTTTCGTCAAACCCGCAAAGGTGAACTATTACACCCGCGGGCTCTCTGAAAAGGACACGGAGATCCTCGGCGCTCCAACGGCTTCTACCGACTTTCCCGGTTTCACTGTCAGGCTGGGCAGACTTAAGGTTACCGAACGGGTGCACTCGTACGAGAAGCGGAGATCTTCTGGCCAGGAATTGATCGGCGTTGTGGAGCTGGAGCTGCCGGCACTCCATTTCGAGACCGTAGGACTCTGGATCGAAATTCCGGATCGGGTGAAGGAACTGGTCGAGAAGTCCGGGCTTCACTTCATGGGTGGCATCCACGCTCTGGAGCACGCAGCCATCTCCATGTTCCCGCTCTTTGCGCTGTGCGACCGCGACGACGTGGGCGGCATCAGCACGCCTCTCCACGAGCAGGTTTGCCGCGCGGCGATCTTTATTTACGACGGACATCCCGGTGGCGTGGGCCTTGCCGTGCACATGTTCGATCACATCACCAAGCTTCTGGAGAAAACCAGATCTCTCGTTCAGGAGTGTGGGTGCGAAGACGGCTGCCCCTCGTGCATTCACTCGCCCAAATGCGGCTCCGGCAACAACCCCCTTGATAAACAGGCAGCGCTGGCTGTGGTGCGATACCTGCTCGAACCGGGCAAGGACCACCTCAGCATCTTGAAACCCCGGCAACCTTGGCCGGAACCGCGACCCATAACCGAGGCCGAACCCTCTGCTCCTAAGACGAAGCGGCGCCGCAAGAGCGTGATCTTTCCCGATCTCAATATCACCGCGACATCAGAACCTCAATCAGGCCTCTCGTCAGCCGTTAAGATGGTTTCAGCGCGAACTCCTCAACGAATCGCGGTGTTCGATCTGGAGACCAGGAAGCTCGCGGACGAGGTGGGAGGCTGGAAGAACATTTCCAAAATGGGGCTGGCACTCGGAGTCGTTTACTGCGAACCTGACGGCTACCGCACCTTCACCGAAGAAACCGTTCAGGAACTCATTGCCTTGCTCAAGAGCGCGGATCTTGTGGTGGGATTCAATCAGATGAGGTTCGATTATGAGGTGCTCAGAGCGTATTCGAAAGAAAACCTGAGAGCGCGCCCGAACGTTGACATCCTCGTGGATGTAAGCAAAGTGCTGGGATTTCGCCTCACGTTGGAGCACTTGGCACACCACACGCTGGGGAAGGGCAAGAGCGGACACGGTCTCGAGGCGGTCAAATGGTTTCGCGAAGGACGGATGGACCTCTTGGAACAATACTGCCGTGATGATGTGGCGATTACGTGGGAACTGTATAACTTCGGAAAGAAGAACGGGCACCTCGTCTTCAAGACCAAGAGAGGCGCCCTGGGCCGCGTGCCTGTCGATTGGCCTTGATCAGAACCTCAGTCCTCCGGACAGCGCAACAGTAAGGCTCGTTGGATTGACGTGGGTAACTATGTCGACGAGCTGATACTTGTGTTGGGTCCCGAAGTTGTATCCTACCTGGGCCTTTCCGAAGAAACTCCGATACCCGATCTCCATGTCGACGCCGATGGCGCCTGCAACATACCACCAGAGGCTGTTCTTCGAGTCACTCCTGGAGCCTTCTCCGGTGATAGTGCGAGTCGCGCTCACCTTGTATGGCAAGAGCGCTTGGACCATCCCTAGTGACGTGGCTATGCGCCCAAGCCCCCACATAGGAAACCAACTTCGTCCGCCCACGGCAAACCGATATCCGTCCACGTCCAAACGATAGGCGATGTTTTGGGTCACTGCCGGGTTATTTTGGCTTATCTGGAAAAACCCTTTGCCGTCTGAAAGGGAAAACCATGAAAAACCTGCATACAGATCGAAATAGTTGTTCGCTTGTCGTCCCACCTCGAAAACAGGTGCCCATACATCGGAGCCGAACGAGTGGCGGGATTCGTTGAAGCTCTCGGTTGAGCCGGGGTTGCTGTACGGGTTCACGACAACCTTTACCGTATCCAGCGACATGTACATGATGCCCGCGTCGAACCAATGCGGGCCCCGATAGATCGAATTGATGCCCGGCGTAATCACGGGATACGGCAGGCCGCTCTGCTCCGCGGTAGCGTCGCTCCCGACCGCAAGAACGACCGAGGCAACGACGATAAACATCAAAGACAATGTGTGGCTTCGCGGTTTCATGGGCGATCCTTGAGTGGCTGGGACGTTCGCGGAGGATCTTATACGAGGGATCACTCCGTGGGTTTACCGTGCTGGGTAGGTTATAGCAGGCTTGTCAGAATTAGTCAAGAAATATTACTGATGTTTCAGCTGGTTTGGCTTAATAATTCAACCTTTTGTTGAATTATTGACCTGCTTTTTACTTCACCGCTTTCTCACTTCCTAAAACCACCCTCGGTCTTCATATAGAGAATGCCGTACTTCGCCTTCACCTGACGGTCCAGCTCATCCGCCTGCTCCAAATCAAGCGGGAGCCGCAGGTTCCTCGAGATCTCGAGGAGCGTCCTCTTCTTGCCTTGCTGCTTCTCTGCCTGGATCGTGGCGTAAAGATGCTCGATGTTGAGGACTTTTTCCCCGTTAATGCGCTCGACACGCTTCAGGAAGGGCTCAGTCTTGGTGAGGCCGTATTCGGGGAATATTTCGGAGATAATCACGATCTTTTCGTACGGTCGCTCAGGGAACTCGTTAAGGTACTTCTCTTTGAAGGTGTCGCCGGACTTGCCGAGGTTGGTAATGCAATTGAAAGTGAGTTCCACGAAGCCGACCCCGCCAAAGATAAAATAGTTGGCATCGTCGAAGACCTTGGACACAAGCCGCGGAAGACCGGGAGTAACCTTGGCCGAAAGCTCGACGGTCTTGCCGTCTCGGATCACCTTGATCGTGAGCGGATCACCCACTTTCTTTCGGTTGAGCACCTCGGCGAAATAGATCTTCTGATCCAGCGGTTTAAAAAAGATGTCGCCGAAATTATCAATCGGGTGCCCGTCAATTTCAAAAATGATGTCCTTTTCTCTGAGGCCGAACTTGTACGGTCCTCCATCGGGGATAATGTAGTCGAGCAACACGCCGCCCTGATCCGGACTCAAATTATAGTATTCCTTCAACCGAGGAAACATATGCTGAACCACGTAGCGCCACTGCACAATTTGCTCCTGTTTGTCGAGAACGGGCATGAGGCTCTTGACCAGGTTGATAGGAATGAAATAGTTGATCCGATCGCTTTGCCTGATACCCTGAAATGCAACCCCGACCACCAGGCCGTCCTTGAGGACCGGCCCTCCGGAATTGCCGCGATTCTGCTGGAGCGAAGCTTGGTACACCAGCCAGCTTTCCTGAGAATAAGCGTAACGGTTGACCTCGATGCGGCTGATCTCCCCCTGTTCCGACTTACTGATGCTCTCGCCTCCAAGCGGATACCCCCACCCGAGCACTTTGTCTCCCAGGCGGAGAGCATCGCTATCTCCCATCTCCAAGGGCACAATCTTGCCATTGAGCCGCTCGTAGATCTTGAGTGACTCCGGCTCGAGTTGGAGCACCGCAAAATCCGCGGAGTTGCATATTCCTACAAGCTTGGCGTCGTAATGTCGCTTTTCCAGACCGTTGGAGATCTTGATGCTTTGAGTCTGCGATACAACGTGTGCGTTGGTCAGAATCAGCCCTTCTCGGCCCGGGAAGTTCTTCTCATCCTTGAAGAAAAAGCCGCTGGCCTGCATCGTGGTAAAATTGGGGGTCTTCCAGGGCTTGTGGTAATACCCGGCTTTGTTGGTGGAGAGCACGCGCACTACCTGGGTCTCGATGCGCGCGGCGGGCTGGTCCCTGCCCCACACCAAGGTACAGCACAACACCGCCGGCACGAGTAGTAGCAGTCTAAGCTTCATTCCAAGACTCCCATGGCCTGTCGCAAAGATAAGAAGCAGCGAGAACGGCTGATGCGGAGTATATCATCAATGGAAGATCATCGATGCGAAGCAGACGAAAGAGCTGCGATCGTCTACGTGCGCAAAGTCCAGCGAGAGAACACGCCCTCGCGAGGCCTCCATGCAATGCAGCATCGTCACAATAGGCGAAAAACCACACACACGACGCGCATCGTCATCGCGGGCAATCCCGCGGATAAAGCCATCGACATCCAGGCGCTCAAGACAGGACAGGAGTTCACTGTCCTGCTGGAGCGAGCTTGCCACCGTGCCCTTGTGCGGCACGAAAGGATCACCGTAACGCGGGCCTATGTGGTCCAAGTCCGCGCTGGCGATGAAGCAGACCGATCGGGATCGGCACGCATCCCGCATTGCCGAGCAAAATCGGTCAAAGTGCTCCCGACGACCGTTCAGAAGGGGATCGCCTGAAAAGATCACGTGCGACAGCGAACAGAGCACCGGTACAATGGTAAAGCGGTGCCGGCCGGCAAAAAGATACTGGAGAAAGATGATCTGAAATTCGATCACATGCTCTGTCGCGTGGAGGATTTCCTCCGCGGCCGGGTCTTCGCCGAAGGCTCGTCCGAGTGCGTCGATGAGATCCCGATCTGTTTCAACCCGACCGAACGGCGTCTCAAAATCGAGCGTCGTGGCAGAAAACATGCCTTCGACGCCCGCATGGCCGGTCCCGAAAATCACGTACACGTCCGCAGGCGGGCCGGCCGCCAACGCATGATACGCATGAGCGAAACACGCGCCGCCCGCACGAATGTCGATGTGCGGCGCAATAAGCCCCACAGGCCTTGCGGCGTCGGAATTGAACTCAGGCAGCCCCGGCCCTGAAGGGCCGGCAAAGTAACTATCCAGCTCCGAACGGAGCGCCTGCGGGTCACTGTGATAACTTATTCCGGCATGGGACGACGGCCTGAACGGCCTTCGTCGATATTCCGCGACTTTCACGCGGAAGGCTTCTCGAAAACGATCGCCCTCAAGCAGGCACGCTTCATCAAGCTGGTCCACTATTGCCCTGATATCGTCGCTGAAAACGATCCGCCCTGTGCGCTGAGTCAGCTCGGCCTGAATGTCTCGCAGAGAGTGATTCCCATCGAGGAGCGCAAGTATAGGGAGGGCCTCCCGACGTACGCACAACATCCGATCCTGCAATTGCAAAGGGTCCTTGAGCGCGATCGCCTCGCTGCCGTCCACAACAATGCGGACGGGCTCCAGGTTTCTCAATTTTGGGTAAAACTCGCTGTTGGAACTCATGCTTCAGCCTTACACTGATTCGCTCAAACAAGTACGATCAAAATGGCCGGCAGAGACGCCGCCTCCCTTTATCTTTTGTGGTGCCGGCGGGCTTCCGTGCCCACCATTTCCCTTCCTTTATATCGGTTCTCGAAAGTAATCACGGATTGACTTCCGGGTGCCACTGCCGGCTTGTCCCGTAGTGTGATCCCATTTTCGCGAAAACTTTCGAGAATCTCTATAAACCAGACCGGCATTATCCGTTCAGTACAAGCAACGACCGCCGCGCCTTCGTCCTGTCCTTCGAGCGCAGCGGTCGAAAATACTTGGGGCAACGACTCAAGGCGAATCAGCCCTCGATGAACGGCCGTAAGCGTTTGCTCCTCGAGGGGTGACGAAGTTTCTTGAGGGCCTTGGCTTCAATTTGGCGGATGCGCTCTCTGGTGACGTCAAAGTCCTGCCCGACCTCCTCGAGAGTATGGTCCGCGCGTTCTCCGATACCAAACCTCATACGGAGGACCTTTTCCTCCCTCGGGGTCAGGGTCGCCAGCACCTTGCGCGTCTGCTCGGTCAGACTCATGCCGACAACCGCGTCGGAGGGGGAGAGGATTTTCTTGTCCTCGATGAAGTCGCCGAGGTGCGAATCCTCTTCTTCTCCGATGGGCGTTTCCAACGAGATCGGCTCCTTGGCGATCTTCAGCACCTTGCGAACCTTTTCCAGCGGAAATTCCATTTTCTCTGCAATTTCTTCGGGAGTAGGCTCGCGGCCGTATTCCTGGACCAGGTAGCGCGAAGTGCGGATCAGCTTGTTGATGGTCTCGATCATGTGGACCGGGATACGGATCGTCCGGGCCTGGTCCGCGATGGCTCGAGTTATCGCCTGACGTATCCACCACGTCGCGTACGTGCTGAATTTGTAGCCGCGCTGGTACTCGAACTTATCGACCGCCTTCATCAGGCCGATGTTTCCCTCCTGAATCAGGTCGAGGAACTGCAACCCGCGATTGGTATACTTCTTGGCGATGCTCACCACGAGGCGCAGATTCGCCTGGACCAACTCACTCTTAGCCTTTCGGGCGAGATACTCGCCTTCGAGGCATTTCTTAAGGGCCGCCTTCAGGTCCTCTTTGCCGATGCCGGCCTCCGCCTCAAGCTTGCCGATCTTGCGGACAGCGTTCTGGATCTTCTTGTCAAGCTCCAGAATCTTCTGAGCAGACATGTTTGTGTGCTTTTTCAGAGGCTTGCGCTCTTCAACCAACCCCTTGAGAAACACGATCTGCTCAACAGCCTTATCCAACGGGAGCTTCAGGTCGTACTCCACCGCGCGTAGCTCGTCTTCGGCAGCTTCGAGCTTCTGTACGAGGAACTTGAGTTTGCCCGCGATGTGATCGATCATGTTGTTGTTCAGATTGATATTCTTCAGACATTCCACGATCTTGCCACCGTACAACTCAAGCTGCTCGTCAATCTGCTTCGCGACTTCCCCGTCTGTAGTCTGGTCCACCAAACGCCGCTTTTCCCTGAGTTCCTGGGTCTTGCGGTCGAACTCCTTCATCTCATCAATATAGCTCAGGACC
>JAIWNO010000204.1 GCA_020216785.1 Desulfomonile sp. | reverse complement strand
TTCTCTACTTGGCCGGTGTCGTCGCCGTCGGACATGTCCTCGTCTTCGAGCCCTCGGATGACCTCCTTGAGACGGATCGTCCCTTTGCGCAGCTTATCACCGAGTGCGAGCACTTCTTTGATCGTAACCGGGCAGCCGATGATCACGCTGAAAACCTGTTGTTCACCCTGCTCGATCCGCTTGGCAATCTCGACCTCTCCCTCCCGGGTCAGCAGCGAGACGCACCCCATTTCGTGGAGATACATCTTCACCGGGTCGTTGCCCCGCACAATAGAGTCCGCATCAGAGGGAAGCTCGTCCTCTTCCTCTTCGGTCTTATCCTCTTCGTCGTGCTTCTTCAGCTTCTTGTCGGTGACGGGTATTTTCTTCTCGGACGCGACGAGTTCCACCTTGTAGTCCGCCATGAGACGAGCGAGAATCTCGTCGATCTGCTCGGGTTCGACAACACCGGGGGGCAGCTTCTCGTTGACCTCATCGTAGGTGAGGTATCGCTTGCTCTTGGCCCGTCCGATTAGGTCTTTCAGATCAGGTCCTGCATTTCCATCGGCCATATACCGACCTCACTCGTGGTGTAGATCCCGCAGAACCGCCGCTTAAAACGACGCGCCCTGAGGGCATATTCAAGCCTGCCCGCTCATGACTTTCCACGGCGCTGCCCGGAAAATCAGCCGCTCACGCGTGAAGGAATCGACCAATATCCTGAAGCTCGCGGGCAAGCTCGACAAATTCTTCCTCGCCCGGAGCGCATTTCTTCATGCGCTCCAAGATTTCCGCCTTCCGCCTCCGAATCTTACGCAGCCGGATGCTGTCGACGGAATGGTTGAGCACCGCCTCTCCATCCACGTCAGGATCAACGACGGGCCTGATATCGTCGTCTTCTCGGCGCGGGTGGAGCCAGCTTGCCACCATGGCGGCAAGCTGCTCGTCCTCCAGTGAACGACTAAACGCGTATGGGTCAAAACCGCCTGCCTCAATACGCAACGCAACCATCCGCTCAGCAAGAAGCCGGAGCGTCGGCTCTTCCATATCCTTGACCACTCCGCTCTCGATCACTCGATCAATGAACCCTTCTCTCAGCAGCATCCCCCTGACGACATTTCTTTCGTCAGCGGGAAGATCAAACAACTGCCGCGTTACTTGACGCTCACCGCGCTGCTCTCCCGGCCTCGATTTCGGAGCAGTCCTGAGCCGCCGACGGAGATGCTCCTCCCGAACCTTCAACCGCGAAGAACATCTCTCAAAAAAATAATCTCGCGCCGGCGAATCGGCAATCTCCCCGAGAACGGGAAGACACTCCTCGACCGCGGCATTTCGCCCGTGAAGCGTACCGAGGTCATGCTGGTTGACCACGAGGTCCAGCAAGACATCCAGCACCGGCCGGGCTTCGTCCACCAAGCGCCGAAATCCATCGATCCCGATACGTTTCACCGCGTCGTCGGGATCCTTATCCTCTTTCAAGATGACGCACCGAGGCTCCATGTCTTCCGATAGGAATACCGGGATCGCTCGCTTGACTGCACGCACTCCGGCTTCGTCTCCGTCAAATATCGTCACCACCTCGGAGCTGAACCGCTTGATCAGGCGGACCTGCTCTCTCCCAAGCGAGGTCCCCAGTGGAGCGACAGCATTCTCCATGCCCCTGACGCGCAACGCGATCTGATCGAAATATCCCTCTACCAGGATCGAGAACCCATCGCGTCGAATCGCGTCTCTGGCAGCGTCGAGTCCATACAACAACCGCTTTTTCTGGAAAACCGACGACTCGGGAGAATTGAGATACTTGGGATCGCCTTCGCCGTAGACTCGTCCGCCAAATGCGCAGACGTTTCCGCTCAGGTCTCGGATTGGGATCATGATTCGGGAGCGGAAGTAATCGTAGTATCCGCCGCCGGCGGTGCGCGGCTTGATTAGGCCCGCAGCGGCGGCATCTCGATAGTCCACCCCTGCAGACCTGAGGTATTCCAGTGCGCCATCCCAGGAATCCGGTGCAAAACCAAGTTCCAGGCGCTCAATCCAGTCGGACGAGAGGCCGCGGCTGGAAAGATACTCCCGGGGCCCCTCGGCTGTTCGTAGACGTTCCCGGAAATACCGGTGGCCCGCCTCCAACGCGCCGAGCACCTTCGCACGGTCGTCCTCGCGACGCTTGGCGCCCCGCTCCAACTCGACCGGGATGCCATACCGACGGCCGAGTGACCGGACGGCTTCGGCGAACGTGAGGTTTTCCATTTTCATCAGGAAATTGAATACGCTGCCGCCTGCAGCGCAGCCAAAACAGTAAAAAATCCCCTTGTGCGGAGAAACATAGAATGATGGATCGCTGTCGCCGTGGAACGGGCACAGACCGCGGTAGTCCTTTCCAGCCTTCTTGAGATCTACATAATCGGAAATCACCTGAACGATGTCGGCTGCTGCCGCCACCTCGGCGATCTTCGATGGAGAAATGCGCATAGATCCTCTATTGCAGACTTCAGTGTGCTCTCGAGTGCGGACGGCCTCTACGTCCAATGCTCACGCCGCCCAAAGGTGTTGACCTTACCAAAATTCACCGCATCGGTCAACGGAACCGGGCAGCGAACACCGCCGGCCGATCAGTCCGTGAGCAGCGCGACGGGCGGCGATGTGCTCCAGCGGAACCTCGGCGTGTCAGTCGACAGCCAAGTCGACAACGGTCACACCTTCACCCCCAGTATGAATGTCACCCGGGTGCAGACCCCTCACCAGTGAGTGACCGGCGAGATGTTCACGGATTGCCTGTTTCAAGCGACCCGTTCCCTTGCCATGAATGATGATCACCGCGGACAACCCCGCCAGGATCGCGTCGTCGACGGCCCTGTCAACCACGGGAAGCGCTTCCTCAGCCCTCAGGCCGATCACGTTCACTTCCCTGCGGGGGGTCGTAACGGGGATATCTACCCTAATCTTTTCTTTTTTTGAAGCATTTTTTTCTCGGAATCGCGAAACTGGGATTTCAAGATCTTCGGCAGCTGCCCTGATCTTCATCTTGCCGACAGCAACCTCTACCTGCCCGCGCTCCTGAATCGCCACAACCGTACCCTGTTTGCCAAGGCTCGTGATCCGCACCTGATCGCCGATTTCCGGCAGGGGAACAACCTTTTCCAGCGGCACACCGAGGCCGACGACAATCTGTTCCCTAATCCGGCGCAGCTCCTCTTTGGGTCTGCGCCGTTCCTTCACTTCTCCGGCCTTGAGCGAACGCTGCAAGTCAGAGATCTCACGTTCGGCACGCTTGAGCAACTCGCGGGCTTCCTTGCGCGCCTCGTCGATAACATGATCCCGGCGATTTTGGATCTCCTGAAGCTGCGCGTCGAGTTCGGCCTTCAACCGTCCCAATTCTGAGCGTTCCCGTTCTACGTCGGAAAGCTGCTCCCGCAGGGCTTGAATAAGACGCGCCGCACCCCCGGCAGCCTTGTCCATATGCTTTCGCGCCGAATCCAAAACGCTTGGCGGTAGTCCGATGCGCTCCGCGGTTTCAATGGCATGGGATTCTCCCGGCAGGTCGTAGATCAACCTGAACGTCGGCTTCATCGTCTGGGGATGGAACTCCACACTTACGTTTTTGGCGTCGGAACGGCCGAGCGCATACGCCTTGAGAACGGTAAGGTGGGTGGTGATCACGAGCCGAACTCGGCGGTCGATCAGTTCGTCCATGATTCCCATAGCAAGGGCTGCGCCTTCCTCAGGATCGGTTGCGCTGCCCAGCTCGTCCAACAGAACCAAGTCTCCCGGGGACGCGGACTCAAGAATCGCCTTGATTCGCAACATGTGCCCTGAGAATGTCGAAATACGGCCCCGAATGTCCTGCTCGTCCCCAATGTCCGCCATGACCCGAGGGAAGAAATGCAGAGAGGTCCCCTCCCGCGCAGGCACCATCAGGCCGCACCGCACCATCAGCGGAAACAGCCCGGCAACCTTGAGGGCCACCGTCTTGCCGCCCATGTTCGCACCGCTGATGACCGTGGCAAGGGTAGACGCATCCTGAATGATGTCCATTGGGACCACTTCGTTCCCCATAGTCGCTAAGAGCAGTGGGTGGCGGCCTCCCAGAATTCGAAACCCTCCATCAGCAAGCTCCGGGTACACCGAATCCGTGGCCGACGCATAGAGTGCCCTTGCCTGCAACGCGTCCAGCTCCACGAGAAGGTCGTAGTCCGCGGCAATTGCGTCCAGCGATTCTCTTATCCAGCCGGTAAGTTCCCTGAAGATACGGAGAACCTCTTCTCGGTCTTCGTCGATCAGTGATGCGACTTGATTATTAAGTTCCACGACATCGAGCGGTTCGACATAAACCGACGCGCCGCTACGCGAATTATCGTGAATAATGCCGTCGAGCAGCCCTTTGAACTCAGGCCTGAGCAGGATCACGTAACGGTCGTTGCGAAGGGTGACATAGTCTTCCTGGACAATCCGGGAAAGGTCTCGGTCATTCACCACACCGTCAAGGATTCTGTGGATACGTGTGCGCACCGAGCGTGAGCGCTCGCGGATCTCCATGAGGCGAGGACTTGCAGTAGCTTTTACCGCCCCGTGCTCGTCGAGAACAGCTCTAATGCGGTCTCGAACGTGGCCTAACGGGATCAAACGCTCCCCCTCATGCCGTAGGAGAGCATACCTATCCGGCAAATCCAACAGACGATCCTGTACCGATGCTGCGGTTTCCAAAACATCGGCCACGGCGAGGATCTCTTCGGCGTCGAGAGTGACCGCGGGGTTGCGCAGTTTGAGTAGGACGCCTTCCATCGGTATTAGTCCCGCAAGGCCGAGCGTACCCTCCATGCTTATCACTTCACGCAGCTGCGCAACGAGATCCAGCTGCCTCAGCGCGATATGCGGCTCCTCCGCTGGGACTGCGGCGAGCACGCGCTCACGCCCGGGGAGAGAAAGCGCGTGCGCCGCGACTTCGGTCAGCACTCCAAGCAGTTCCAGAGAGACGAGGCTGCCGGCTAGCACATCAGCACAGGTCTCTTCAGCGGGGACATCTTTCCGAGGAACGTGGATCATAAGCAATCGCGGCTGCTAGAGCCTTACGGGAATTCCTTCAGAGCGCAGGTACTTCTTGACCTCGAGGATTGGGATTTCCCGGTAGTGGAATATCGAAGCTGCCAAGACCGCGTCCGCATTTGCCAAAAGCACCGCGTCGCGCAAGTGCTCGGCTGTGCCGGCGCCACCCGACGCAATAACGGGAATGCCGACAATCTCGGTGACAGCCTTGGTCATCGGGATGTCGAAACCGTCTTTGGTACCGTCAGCGTCCATGCTCGTCAGGAGGATTTCTCCGGCGCCCAGTTCCTCCACGCGCCGCGCCCATTCGAGCAGATCGATGCCCGTCATGGTCCTACCACCGTGGATCGAGATCTCAAACCCGGAAGGAGTCGCGCCGGTAAACTTCGCGTCGATCGCAGCAACAATGCACTGGCTGCCGAATACCAATGAGGCCTCTCGAAGGATGTCAGGATTCTTTACCGCTGCGGTGTTAAGTGAAACCTTATCCGCGCCGGCATTGAGCAGTTCCCTAATATCCTGTGTCGTGCGGACTCCGCCGCCAACTGTAAGCGGCATAAAGACTTCTTCCGCGGTCCGAGCCACTACGTCGAGAATTATCTTACGGCGCTCATGAGATGCGGTAATATCAAGGAAAACAAGTTCATCCGCCCCCTCTTCGTCGTAGAAACGGGCGTTTTCGACGGGGTCGCCGGCATCGCGAAAATTGACGAAATGGACGCCCTTGACCACACGGCCGTCCTTCACATCGAGGCATGGTATGATTCTCTTAGCGAGCATTTCTTTCTTCAGCCAGCTTGATGGCCTCCCCCAGGTTTATGCGCCCTTCGTAAAGGGCCCTCCCAATAATAATGCCATTTACACCGTGCTTTTCAAGCGCGAGCGCTGCCTGTACATCATCGATGGTTGACACACCGCCGGACAGGATGACAGGTGTTGAGAGGCCGCGTGCGAATTCTCGTGTGGCGCCGATGTTCGGACCGGCCATCATACCATCCCGGCTGATGTCCGTGTAGATAAAGGCTGCCGCTCCGGCGGAATCAAATCGCCGCGCCAAATCTGAGGCCTTCACGTGGGTTTCTTCCGTCCAGCCCTGCACAGCAACTCTCCCCTCCCTGGCGTCGATGCCCACCGCGATTTTCCCGGGAAATTTGCCCAAGAAATCCAGGACACGCTCCGGATCTTTCGCGGCCATAGTGCCGAGAATCACCCGATCCACACCCACGTCCAGGTACATGCGTATGACGTCCTCACCCCGGATGCCTCCACCAAGCTGGACCGGGACACGTATTGCGCCTACAATATCGCGTATAGTCTCGAAGTTGGCAGGCCTGCCGCTCACAGAGCCGTCAAGGTCCACCACGTGAACGCGACGCGCTCCTGCATCTTCCCAAAGCCTGGCCTGCGCGGAAGGGTCCTCATTGAAAATCATTGAGGACTCCATCTTGCCCTGCCTGAGACGCACGCACTTCCCTTGTTTCAAATCAATCGCGGGGATAATGATCATGTGGGTGATCTTCTCGTGAGTTCCGGGAGTTGAGAATAAAAAAGCCCCCGTGAAAGGGGGCTTTCGATCTCGACATCGCTTTCGCTACTTCACAGGCAGATAGTAAACGAAGGGCGGCCAAGGCACGATGAACTTCCACATGGGAACCGCCACGGGGATTGGGGGCGGGGGCGCACCACAACCCATGTAGACGGGGGGTGGCGGTGGTGCCGGTTGCGGATATTTCATCGACACTTCAATAGTTGTTGACAGCCTCTTGGGCGGCGGAGCCTTGACCTTTGCCGGGGCAGCGGGGACAGCGCACCCGGCAGGCCCGCAAACGACAGGTGCAGCGGCCGGCATGACGGTCGGCGTCGGAGCAGGGATTGCGCCCGAGAAGGTCCCGGCCCATACCATGCCCGTCGCTGCCACGACGACCAGGATGAATCCGAGAATTGCTAGCTTTTTGACCATACCCTCATCCTCCTTTCAAAAACTCACTATATCTTAAGTAACCACTACTTGCGAACTTTCACCGGCATGGGGGGTGGCGGTGCCATGGGCACAGGACCACACGGAGGCTGCTTCACATAGTTCGCCTTTACGTACACCGCACGCGGGGCCTTCTCGCCGCCCGGATCGTTCTTGATCTCGACGGCAGGCACCAACCACTCATATCGCCCAGGAGCGATGGGGTTGGGGAATGTCTGGATGTTGCCCACGAACGCAAGCGGAGTGCGCGGCCACGCGATTCCCGCCAGATACGGCGCCACAACCCTGACTTTCCTCAGCTGCGCAGGAATCGGGGTAATCTGCTCTTTGACGATTTCATAGCTGGTTTTGGCCGGCCCGGCAATCGGCGGGGGGCCCGGAGGGCCCGGAGGGCATGCCATTGGAGCTACAGAACCACCGGCGAACGACATCAACACGCTCACGCCGGTGAATGCTGCGACCGTAAGGCCAAGCAGAAACAAACGTTTAACCATACCCTAAATCCTCCTTTCAACAGTTCCAACGACTTATACGTTCGGAACCAGGTGACAACATTTCCGGATGAAACCCGTTATATTCCGGCAATGTTACTCTGGTACCAAATCATGTCCGGAATGTCAAGCTATTTTTCACACAGCGCCCCCGGAGGCGTCTTCCGCATCGCTCATTGCAGCACCTCAACTGCGCTTTCGGCTGATGCCGGGCTTCCCGCTTAGTGAAGCCGCTTTTGTCTCCGGTTCTGTTTGCCAGCTTGATTTTTGCTTCCTTTCTTAGCAGACCCCCTAGGCCAAGTCAAGGTTTTTTTGGAGCCCCTCAAGCTCTCTCTCCGCTCACCTGCGTGCTGTCAAAGCGGTCTTTCCGCCGCTTCACGCCCCGGATCGCCTCATTATGCTCGAAAAACCTTCTGCGGCCCTTCAGCTTGGCAGCCTCCCTACATCCCCAGGCCTCGAATCGTATTCCCAGTTCGGGCTTCAAAAAAGGTTCGCCGCGGGCGGCCAAACCCACGCTTCGCCGCAAAAAAGGTCGGTCATCGCCGCAGTACCCAATTGACGTCAGATCATTCCGTAGCCGCCATCCACGCAGATCACTTGCCCCGTAATGTAGTCGGAATCAGGAGAGGCCAGGAACACGAATGCAGGGCTGATGTCGTCGGCACTGGCAAATCGTTTCAACAGGATGCGGTTCATGTAGATATCGCGAAGCTTCTCATCTGTTCGAATCTTTTCGGTCATTTCCGTTTCTACGATTCCCAGCGAGATCACGTTCGCGCACACATTGTAACGCGCAAGCTCCCGCGCCGCGCTCTTTGTGAGGCTCAGCAGCCCCCCTTTAGCCGCGGCATAGTTGATTTGCCCTACCGTGCCCACGAGCCCGGCAACAGAGCTTACATTGATTACTTTTCCGTAATTCTGCTCTCTGAAACAGCCACACGCGGCCTGGATACAGAGGAATGTTCCCTTGAGGTGCGTATCGACTACGGCGTCCCAGCTCTCCTCAGAAAGGTTATGCAGCATTCCGGGCCTGGAAAACCCAGCGTTGTTTACGAGGATATCCAGACGACCGAACGTCTCCTTTGCGACCGCGATCATCCGCTCCACATCCGCCTTCACCGCAACATCGGCGCGGACGGCTACGGCTTTACGGCCCATATTCCGGAGTCGATCTACAACTTCGTTCGCCGGCCCTTCACTGCTCGTGTAATTGACAAGCACGTCGGCCCCTTCTCTCCCGAAGGCCAAAGCTACGTTGCGTCCGACTCCTCTGCTGCTCCCCGTTACTACCGCCGCTTTACCGGCAAGTTTCATAATGCCTCCTGTGCGCTATCCGGCGAACGCCGAATATGTCATGCCAATGCGCGGTCGAGACAGTGAGATGGCGGGCTGGGCCTTCGCCGATCAAAGCCACTCCTCCGAAAGCGCGTTGGTCTTGGATTCGGGAAGTCTACCAGCGGGCGTAGAAAAAAAAAAGCCCCGAGTTTGCCCCGGGGCGTGAAAGGAGGTATGGATATGGGTTATCGTGTTCGCTTGCGGACCGCCTCTCTGCCGCCCGGGCTGCCACGATGCGGTTTGTGGTTGAGATGTACGGGCCGCTGATCACATAACCCCTGTTTTTTGTGACAGGTGTTTAAAAAAAAAGTTCCCGGTTCCAGGGTCGTCCGAAAAAAAGACAACCTTCCGTTGTTGTTGATTGAATCAAGACCTAGAGCCACCTTTATAACATATACCCCCTCAAGGCTACCAGCTGCCACTGTCCGTTTGTCGGACACCCTCTAGGCGCCGACCACCGCATTTGCCACGCGCCTGAGGTCCCTTCGAGGAATCCGGCATTTGCGCCTATCTTTCCTCAACGCGGTTGGTGAACCGATTGAAATCAGAGCATCTCTCCGACCACGCATCCACAAGAGGCTTTACAGATTGCAACATCAAGACACTTGCCGAAGAACTACGTTTGTCACCGTATTTTTACAAGAAGACCGTCATGCAGATTTGCTCTCGGCGAATGAAATTATCGTGTCACGCGCTGAATATTCAGGGAAGCCCCAAAGATCACCTGAATTCTAAAAGTAATGCGGAGGGCTTATCCGCTGCCCCTACATCGAGTTCGAAGAATCAACCAGATGGCGATAACCTCTCGGCCGTTTTCCTGTCTCCCGCGAATTTGAAGGCCTGTTACTATCGAATTGCCCGCAATAAAGGCATTAAGGAGTGTATACCACCACAATGAGTTTGGACTGCTTACTGCTCAGGTTTTTCAAGGTATGCTCCTGTCCTGAATCGAAGTGGAACGCGGCCCCTTTCCTGAGCACGGTCGCATTTCCCCCCACCTGAAGCTCGACCCGCCCTTGGAGCACATAAACGAATTCCTCGCCCTCGTGCTTGTATTCCACCCGTTCGTGCTCTTTCTTTGGTTCGAGAGTTACCAAGTACGCCCAGAGGTGTTTGTCCTCCGCGTCCGGGGTGAGATTCCTGTACGAATATGCCCTGGTGCGCTTGAGGTAGCTGC
>JAIWNO010000203.1 GCA_020216785.1 Desulfomonile sp. | reverse complement strand
GCCGCCGTTCCTTCCTGGCGCTTTCCGCAAGGAGACTTGCCGAATCGATGGCGAGGGCCCGCGAAATTCGGATGAGCGCGCCCACCGCGGGCGCAACCTTTCCCGATTCTATCCGCTGCAAGTATTCGACGGAATAACCCGTATTCTTGGCGAGCGTCTCGATGTCGACTTTCTGTCGTTTTCTCATACCGGCGATGCGTTCGCCCATGGTTTCCGTTTTTGTCGGTGTCTTTGCCATCGACTTGCTCCTCCGAATATCTGGTGGATCGCTCCGGCCTGCCGCGGGTCATCGGGTAGGTCCGTTCTGCCGAGAATTCTGCTCCGTGGAGTCAATACAGATCCGGCCTTTTGCCGCCTTTGTACTTGATCAGTTCGCGCGATATGACAACCCGCTGGATCTGGTTGGTACCCTCAAAAATCTGGCCAATCTTTGCGAACCGCATGTACATTTCCACTGGGTACGACCGCATGTACCCGTATCCACCCAGCACTTGAACGGCTTCTGTGGTGACTTTCATGGCCATGTCGGTTGCGAAGAGCTTGCCCATCGCCGCCTCGGCAACGCACGGCTGTCCTTCGTCCATGAGAGATGCGGCGCGGTAAACCATCAAGCGGGCAGCCTCTATCCGCGTGGCGAGGTCCGCGAAGAGAAACTGAAGCCCCTGGAATGAAACGATCGGTCTGCCGAACTGCTGGCGCTTGTGCGCGTATGTGAGGGCATAGTCGAACGCCTGCTGAGCAAGTCCTACTGAGCACGCGCCGATATTGATTCGTCCGCCGTTGAGGGCCCCGAGAGCGATGTTAAACCCCTGGCCTTCCTGACCTATGAGGTTCTCCGCGGGAACAAAACAATCGTTAAAGATCAATTCAGTGGTAGGCGACGCGTTGAGACCCATTTTCGGCTCGCTCGGCCCGTAGCTCAGTCCCGGCGTGCCCTTCTCCACGACAATGGTGCTGATTCCTTTGGCCTTCTGGTTTTCATCCGTGCGCACCATCACCGCGTAGACGTCCGCCACTCCGCCGCTGGTGACGTAGAGCTTGGTTCCATTTACCACATAGCCGCCATCCGTTCGCACGGCCCTACAGCTGAGGGCTGCCGCATCCGATCCGGCGTCCGCCTCGGTGAGGGAATACGCGGCGAGCTTCTTCCCACTGGCGAGGGGTGTAACCCACCGCTCCCACTGTTCGGGATTCCCGTGTTGATAGATGAGGTTCGTCACCATATTGTGCACGGACACGTATACGGCCGTGGCAAAGCACCCTTTGGCGAGCTCTTCAAAGACGACGGCGGCGGTGAGTCGCCCCACAGCTGTGCCGCCATACTCCTCCGGGACGTACAACCCGGTGAAGTCGAGTTCGCCCATTCTGTCAAAGACCTTGCGTGAAAAGGTGTGGGTTTCCTCCCATTCCCTGGCATTAGGCGCCAATTCCTTTGCGGCAAAATCCCGTGCGGCCTTGCGTATGAGGCGCTGTTCGTCAGTGAGCTTGAAGTTCATGGATACGCTCCGAGTTGCCGGCGCCGCAGACCAAACTCTCGGACCCTGCTCCGTGTCCGACCGAGAAGTCTGTCTTCCCATGCGTCAGCATCTAATGAATAATGGCAGCAAGTGAGGACGTTTTCTTTTCACTCATTACCTGCTAAAACAATATACAGTCAATGAAAAATGCATTTCCGTCGCGACGCGACCCCCGGCTTTCTATTTTGGAGCGCGGAACCGCGACCGGGAATTGAGGTTATTAGAGGGAGTTGCTTGTCTCCAACGCATGATCAACTGCTGGCCCTGGCCCAGGCGTTCGGCCTGGAGCCTTCCTACACTGACAATTGGGGAGAATTGCATATTGCCGACGTTCCGGTGGCCCTCCAATTCCTTGCGGAGAAAGGGGTCACCGTTGAAGTCGCGCACGCGGAGCCCGAACCGGACACGCTGGTGGTGTCAGTCGGCGCTGAGCCGGATCGATTTTCGTTGACATTCCCCGCCGACCGGCCGGACGCACACAAAAGCAAGTCCATATCATGTGAGATCAAGGTCGAGGCCGTGGAACAAGGCGGGGAGTCTTGCGCGTTTGCGCTCAAAGCCGAGGAACTGACGGTTGAGCTTGACAGACCGGCCAGGTGTCTCCACGTGGGAGTTCCATTCCCTCACGGGCTCCAGCCTGGAGTGTACCGGGTCACGGCGCAGGCCCGTCAAGAGAAATGGGCGGCAACCTCGTCCGCATGGTGGCTTGTATGTCCGACCGTCGCGTACGAACCTCCGGAGCTTCGCGAAGGTCGCAAAATTGCGGGCATTGGTTTGGCCCTGTACGGTCTACGCTCGCGCCGCAACTGGGGAATCGGAGATTTCACGGACCTCCGGCACTTCGTGGAATGGGCGAGGAGCGACTTGGGCGTTGATGCTATCGGAATCAACCCTCTCCACGCTCTTTTCAATCGCAAGCCATATCATACCAGTCCGTATTTGCCGTCCAGTCGCTTGTTCCGCAACTTCATTTACCTCGATGTGGAGAATGTCCCCGAGTTTCAAGACTCCCGAGGCGCGAAAACACTGGTGAGCCGGCCGGATATCCGCCGCACCATAGAGCATCTTCGGGAGCGGGAGCACGTAGCTTACGAGGAGGTAGCTGCGCTGAAGCGGGACGTGCTGCGAGAGGCATTCCACACTTTCTTACAAAACCGCAACAACCAACGCTGGGACGAGTTCAGAGCATATCGGCAGGCAGAGGGGACGTACCTGGAGAACTATGCCATCTTTTGCGCGCTCGATGAGCACTTTCGTACTTCGAACTTGCAGTGCCGGTCTTGGCGGGACTGGCCGGCTGCCTATCGGGACCCGACGAGCAGCGCGGTAGCCGAATTCCGCCGGCATCACGAAAACGAAGTGCTATTTCATATGTATCTTCAATGGCAGATAGAGGAACAGCTCTCTGCGGTGCAGCGCGCGGCTCGAGATAAAGGCATGATCGTGGGCCTTTACCATGATCTTGCCTTGGGATCGGACAGGGACGGCGCGGACTTCTGGGCACTTCAGCGCTTTTTCCACGCGGGGTTTTCCGCAGGAGCGCCGCCGGACGCATTTTCCCCACATGGCCAGGATTGGGGATTTTCGCCTCCGAACCGGGAAGCGATGCGCAAGGCTGGGTACGAGCCATTTCTCAAAGACTTGCGGGCCAACTGCAAACATGGCGGCGCACTGCGAATCGACCATGTGATGAAGCTCCATCGTCTCTTTTGGATACCCCGGGGGTGCAAGCCTCAGGACGGTGTGTACGTAAAAGATTACGAAGCCGATCTGCTCAACGCGCTGGTTCTCGAAAGTCAGCGGAATCGCACAATCATCATCGGCGAAGACCTTGGCACTGTTCCCTTTGACCTGCGCCTGAGGCTCATGGCAAAACGCGTTTATTCATACAGGCTCTTCTATTTCGAGCGGGACGACCAGGGGAACCAACTCCCGTGTCACTCGTATCCCCCGGACGCGCTCGTTTCGGTGAGCACCCACGACCTGCCCACACTTGCCGGCTTCTGGTCGGGAAGAGATATCGATCTCCGCATCGCTGTGGGCCATGTGGAAAAAGAGCGTGAACAGGGGCTCAGAGAGGAACGAGCCAATCACAAGGCCAAAATCATCGAGCGGCTGGTCCGGCATGGCCATCTTCCCGCGGACCGTGCTCACCGGGCATGGATCGAGACTTCCCCTACAGAGGACCTCCACGCTGCAGTGTTGGATTTTCTCTTCAGGACTCCGTCAAAGATCGCTCTCATCAACCAGGAGGACCTGTTCCTTGACGACCGACAACAGAACCTCCCCGGCACGACCACAGAGCACCCAAATTGGGTTACCAAGATGCGCTACACGGTTGAGGAGCTGCGAGCCAATCCGGAAGCTCGCCGGTGCGCCGAACGGTTTTACGGACTTGCGAGCCTGTGTGGGAGAGTGACGCGGTAGGATGATGCGGCCCGGTCTTGGGGCCGGGGGTTAGAGAGTGTCTCAAAACTCCCAGAAACGGTGGAATAGTGGCACGAATACCCCCCCCTTCACCCTACCCTTTCTCCCACTGGGAGATGGCCGGGGTGAGGGTGACAAAGACGCATTCCAATTTTCAGTCGTGCTACGATTTTCAACTCCTCTCGAGTTTTGAGACAGTCTCCTGTCACCCGTCCTGCTGTTTGTCTCGGGCACTCGCGACAAAAGCCCCCGCCAGATTTCCGAAAGGCCTCTTTCCCACTCGGATCAGGTAACAGCCAGACTCTTCACTTGGGCTGGTTTATCATTCGTCACGGCCAGACAGCGCATTATGCAGTGAATGTCTTCCCGCCACAATTCGATCTTATGAATCGCCTCAGCTTCCCACGGCAACCACGTTGATCGCTTCCTGACGCGAATCGACGCCTCGAGTTCAACCGGGACAGGCGCCTGGAGACACTCGCGTGGGTTCGTTGCGCGCTCTCTGAGGAAATCTTTGAAGATTCTCGCCTGACGGCGGTTGAGTCTGCCCGTGAGCTCAGCCAAGCACCTGTCCGGGATCGATGCAAGCGTGCGCGTTGCCGTGTCATTCTTTTGCTTGCAGTTAATAAGCTCGCAGAGGAAACGATAATTCTCTCGGAATTCTCCGGGAATGCTGGACAGGTCCGAGTCGGTGGCGGTGGAATCGGGCTTCATGGCAGCTCCCTGTGGCAAGAAGAATGGCCGGTAAAGTGTCGCAACCGGCGGGTGCCGGTGGATGCGGGCACGGCATCGGGAGGTCCGGTAACACCCTGGCAGATGATTGTCAAGTGTTGGTTTTAATTTTTATCATAACATTTTGTTTTTCAATCATTTATTTCTTTTATCCTTCGCGCCGCCTCCTTCTTGATACAGGTGCTGATGTCGTTTCAGCACTTCAGGATCAATCTTGATCTGATCCTTGTGCTTTTTCATATACTGCTCCAAATTTCGCTTTTCTTGGTAAGAGAAGACCGCAGTTTCGATGTACCCCACGATGTGCTCGCCGTACGGCCACTCGCGCACGAATGCCACACCGCTCATGAGCGTTGTTTGGTTAACGCGGTAGCCGTGGATGAAGCAGCCGAGGATCACACCGATCCCGGCCATGAGTCCAAACCACACAACGTATTTCAATGTTTTCAGCATGTCCCGCCTCCCGGGTGCGAATAACTCGGTCGACCAGCCCGGCAGCCCGTCAGACATATATGATAGCGGTGCACGCTGCCAACCAGAGAATCGCGCAGACCATAAGCGGCGGGTCGGTGAGGAGCATCGCGGTGGGCGACCCGCCGTCTTCCTTGTGATAAATGAGGTACATGTAGCGAAAGATCCCGTACGTAACGAACGGGATGGTAAACATCATCTTTTCAGCGGCCAGCCCTGCTGCTGGATTTCCCGTCACCGAATAGAGGCAGTAAAAGATGAATGTGGAGGTGGTCACCACCTGAAGCAGTTGGTCCAACAGCGATACGTTATAATTTTCAAGGACGGGCCGGTGATTTGCCGCGTCGTCGTTCAGGATCACGACCTCATGGCGCCGTTTCCCAAGTGCGAGAAGGATTGCCAGAGAAAACGTGCACAGGATCAGCCAACTGGATACCCCGACACTGATAGCTGCTGCGCCCCCCATTACCCGTAACAGAAATCCGGTCGAGATCGCCAGCACATCAACAATGACCACATTTTTGAGCGCGTACGAGTACCCCACCTGCAACGCAAGATACGCAGCCAGGAACAGGTGACAGAGCCAAGGCGCTCTCATGGCCGCCAGAACGCCGAACGCGCCCGCGAGGAGGACTATCATGACAATAAGGGCGGTGGATGGAGCGACATCTCCTCTGGCTAACGGTCGGTTCCGTTTGAGAGGATGAACGCGGTCTTGCTCCATGTCCGCGTAATCGTTCAGAATGTACGTCGCCGACGACGCCAGACAGAATGCGAGGCACATCACCACACTGCGAACGACGTCTTCGACGAATACAAGTCTGGCGCTGAAGACGAGAGGCATCAACACAAACCCATTCTTAATCCATTGGGTCGGCCTCATGAGGATAAACAAGGGCTTGAGCGCGGTCATGGAGTAAACCTGAAGCGATTGGGTCGTCCTTCGTCCTATCACAATGAATTTGACGTGTAAATTGAAACAACCGGAAGAGCGGACCTCTCAGCATCCTACGGGCTTGTGCGTCCATTACCCTTCAGCAGGAGGGTCTCTTGACTCATGAGTTGCAGACTGTTAGGAAAATAGCGGATGACGTGACACTTACGCGCGTTTTTTCGTGGAATTCCGTAGATCTCGTAGAAGAGGGAGTCCGGCGATGGCAATTCGACGTCTTGTGGTAAAGCCCGATCTTCCCGAGGAGCTGGAGCCTCTCCAGCGCATCGGCATGAATATGTGGTTCAACTGGAACCCGGACGTTAGCCGACTCTTCCAGGAGGTCGACCCGGACCAATGGGAAGCGTGCGGACACAACCCTATCCGAATGCTGGCGGACCTTTCGCCGGAAAGAAAAAACGAGATACTTGAGGATCAGGGCCTTCTCGATTGGATCTCAGAAGCCGAGCAGGGCTTCGACAGGTACATCGGCGACGCAGGAGTGTACTCGTTCAATCTGGAGCGGCCGATTGACTACCGTATTGCCTATTTTAGTATGGAATACGGTCTCGGTGAGTGCCTGCACCTGTATTCGGGCGGACTCGGTCTCCTGGCAGGCGACCACCTCAAGAGCGCATCCAACCTTTGTCTTCCGCTGATCGGCGTCGGGCTGCTGTATCAAAAAGGCTATTTCGAGCAGTACCTCAATATTGACGGCTGGCAGCAAGAATCCTACCCGGAAAACGACTTCTACAATCTGCCCCTCTTTCCCGTTCTTGATGCAACCGGCGGCCAAGCCTCGATCCAAATGGACATGGCCGGACAAAACGTCAAGGTTCTCCTATGGAGAGTGCAGGTGGGCCGGATACCTCTGTATCTGCTGGACACCAACGACCCGTCCAATTCCGAATGGGCGCGAAGGATCACCTCCGCATTGTACAGCGGGGATGCGGAGATGCGCATTCAGCAGGAGATTCTCTTGGGAATCGGAGGAGCCAGAGCGTTGCATCTGCTGGGCCTCTGGCCGTTCGTGTACCATCTTAATGAAGGGCACGCTGCCTTCGCTGCACTGGAACGGATCCGCACAACCATGACCACGTACAAGGTGCCGTTCGAGGTGGCGGTCGAGGCGGTGGCCGCATCGACGGTCTTCACCACTCACACGCCTGTTCCCGCAGGCATCGATCTGTTTTCGCCGGACCTGGTGGACAAGTACTTCCGAAACTATATGACGTCCCTGGGGATGACCGTGGACGACCTTCTGACCCTCGGCAGGGAACGGCCCGAAGACAAGACCTCACCCCTGTCCATGGCGGTGCTGGCGCTCAGATTGTCCAGAGGGGTCAACGCGGTCAGCGAGTTGCACAGCCGGGTATCGAAGAAGATGTGGGCAAGCCTCTGGCCACAGCTGGGCGAAGACGACATCCCCATCGGGTACGTGACCAACGGCGTCCACATCCCATCGTATCTCTCCAAGGAAATGGCCGACCTCTTCCAGCGATATCTGGGCGAAGGGTGGGTTGAGGATCCTGATAACAAGCGCATTTGGCCGCGGGTATATAACATCCCGCATGATGAGCTGTGGCGCGTCCACGAAACAAGGCGGGAGCGACTCGTGGACTTTTCCAGGCGGCAGCTGGCGGCTCAGACGAAATCAGGACGCGGCTCTGTTCTGGACATGAGCCGCACGCGGGACGTGCTCAGTTCTGAGGCACTTACCATCGGATTCGCGAGGAGATTCGCGCCGTACAAGCGCGCGGGGCTTATCTTTTCCGACCCGGATCGACTGCTCCGGATCGTCTCCGACAAACGCCGGCCCGTGCAGCTCATTTTTGCCGGCAAGGCCCATCCGCGCGACAACGAAGGCAAGGAGATCATCAGGCAGATTGTGCACCAGACACGAACCGAGGGGTTCCGTCGGAAAATCGTTTTTCTCGAGGACTACGACATCAATATCGCCCGCTATCTGGTTCAGGGCTCTGACGTTTGGCTCAACACCCCGCGGCGGCCCAACGAAGCGTGTGGCACCTCCGGTATGAAGGCTGCGGCCAACGGCGCGCTTAACCTGAGTATCCTCGATGGATGGTGGGCGGAAGGATGGAACGGTTCCAACGGATGGGCAATCGGGAGCGGAGAGGAATACAATGATCCCGCGTATCAGGACAAGGTCGAAGCGGGGATGATCTATGATCTGCTCGAGCGGGAAGTGGTGCCGACTTTCTTCGACCGCGGGCCGGACGGACTCCCTCATCGGTGGATTGAGATGATGAAAAACAGCATCGCCACGATCTGCGAACGGTTCAGCTCCCACCGGATGATTGAAGAGTATATGGAGGGCTATTACGTACAGGCGGCCCTAGCGCACCAGATCCTGGGCGAAAATCGGCAGGCCAGGGCTCGCACGCTCAGTGATTGGAAAAAGCGTATTCGCGCTCTTTGGAGCCAAGTCCGCATCCAGGATATCGCAGAGGCGCGCAGTGAACGGCTTTCGTTGGGCGAGCAACTGCTTGTAACTGCCTCTATCAGACTTGGCGGATTGGAGCCCCAAGAAGTGATGGTGGATCTCTGCCACGGCAGGATCACCACAAGTTCAGATAAGATGATCAACCGCCGCATAACTTCGATGATTTGCGCGGAGAAGCTCTCGGACCAGGTTTACCGCTTCGAGGGTAGAATTCCGTGCGACGAAACCGGCATTTACGGGTACACTATCCGGATTCTCCCGTTCCATCCGTACCTGTTCAATCCGCTTTCGATGAACCTGGTGGTGTGGGCGTAAAAGAAGTCCCCGTGTGGGGGACCGGCAAGCCTCATACCATTTCGCAATTCAACAAGTAACTTGTAAATAGGGGAAATTTGTCATTGATTTCACCTTTTCGGGACCGTCATGAAGCTGTTGCAATCCTTTACATCGTGCGTGCTCGACGGCGTCAAGCGACTTGAACGCTCTGTTCGGGAAGTGCTTTTCCCTCAATTCTTCCCACAGATGCCCCACGGGATTGAGTTCCGGACTGTGCGACGGCTGCTGTATCAGCCGTATGTTCTCAGGGATTCTCAATCCCTGAGATCGATGCCGTCCAGCTCCGTCTACCGGCATGATGACGAAATATTCTTTGAAATCATGGGATACTTCCTCCAAAAACAGGTCCATCATAGCCGTGTTTGCGGAGGGCAGGATCAGAGAAGTCATTTTGCCCGGAGCCATACACACTGCCGCATACACGTAGACGAATGTCCGTACAACCTGCCGGGCGACTGTCGGTCTGGTCCCTTTGGGCGCCCAACAGGTTCGGATATCGGTGATTCGTCCGAAGCGTCCCTCGTCCTGGGCCATGATGATCACCGGCCTCTTATCTTCCGGACCTCTTCGCTCCACAATCTCTTCTACGAGTTGGGGGAAGTTTTTTTAAAAGCCCCTTGAACTTCCTCCTTGGCCTCGGGATGAGCGGGCCGGGGAACGATTTCCCTCCATCCATTTCTGTGAAGCATCCGGTACACGGTGGAATGATGGACCGGGTGACCCAACAATGCTTCGAGGGACTCCTTGACCGGCCCTGCAACGCAGGTCTCCCCCGTGGGGGCAATCTCTGGAAACGGCTTGAGAAACCCTGCCTCCTCGTCTTTCTTCAAATAGCATCTGCGCCGTATACCGTGCTCACGACCTTCGACGGCTTGTGGACCGAATCTGTTGTACCGGGACACCACGTTATGAACGCAAGAAACCGAGACGTCCGTGTGGAGGGCGATCTCCGAGGCAGGCCGCGGGTCCGCCAATGCGTTCCGGATTATGGGCCGTCTCTTGTGTTCCCTTCCAGTCGTCTGCTTCAGCCGTACGGAAACCTCGAATTCCGAAAGATGCGGCAACGCCGACGTCACTCCACCCATCACACACCTCCTCAACATCTATGTCGGGGAGCTTATA
>JAIWNO010000202.1 GCA_020216785.1 Desulfomonile sp. | reverse complement strand
GTACGGAAACCTCGAATTCCGAAAGATGCGGCAACGCCGACGTCACTCCACCCATCACACACCTCCTCAACATCTATGTCGGGGAGCTTATAGCAGTTGCCAAAAGTTCTGACCGAATCCCAGGTCTTCTGGTGGGTGTCGGGAGGTTCCGTGAACGAAGGTTCGACGGCCTTGCGTCGCCCGAAGTGAATGGGGCATCCCGATACCCTGGAGAAATCAATCGGAAATTATTTTTGGCAACTGCTATATATCAAATCCTAAACTGAATCGCGAACTGGTATGAATGAGTTTCCGATATGGGAACCGCTCCTGAAGTAGCCCAATCAGTATTAGTTGAGCATTGAAAATTTCGTCGCGTCACCAATCAGCCGTGTTCATTCCTTTTCGAAAACATGGGTCAAGTCGGGATAGAGCTTCCGCGCGCAGTCAGGGCATATAGTATGTGTGAAGTCTGCCTCGGAATGCTCCCTTATATAGGCTGCAATCTCCTGCCAGTAACCTTCGTCGCTGCGAACCTTCTTGCAAGCGGCGCAAATAGGTAGCAGTCCGGACAACGTTTTCACCTTGTCAAGAGCTGCTTGAAGCTCTTGAATCAATCCCTCTCGCTCAATCTCGATTTGCTTCCGAAGCTCCATTTCTTTCTTCAGCGACTCGTTCGAGATGTTCAGGTCCCTTTGCACGAGGTCAGCCAATCTCACGAGGCGTTGAGCCTGACCCAGCAGCCTTTCGTACTCCGCGAGCAATTCGGCATAGTGCGTTTCCCAATACAGCTGCTGCGAGCGCTTCAGAGTGAGTAGTCTCCGTCCGTGCCTCACCGTCTCTTCTTCTCGAAAAAACAGGCTCACTTCCGACATGTAGTTTTCTCTCCACCTGACCGTATCACACCAATTACGGCCGGATGTGCGTCCCGTGCAGAATTGGACCGGTGCTCGGGTTTACCCGGCCACGCGGTTTCGGCCTTCACGTTTGGCGCGATAGAGCGCCTCATCGGCGGCACGGATGAGGCTGTCAACATCGGCCGTGGCAGCGCAGCCATAAGTAGCCACGCCAAAACTCATGGTAACGCTCAAAGGCCCCTCCGAGGTGTAAACCGGATTCTCTGCGATCACCGCCCGAACTCTCTCACCCAACTCGACGGCATCATCGCTCGCACATCCAGGGGCCACAATAATAAACTCTTCACCACCGAAACGGCCGACCTGATCATAGGTCCTGATGCTCGACTTCAGTCTCTCAGAGATTTCTCGCAGGACCGCGTCCCCGACCAAGTGGCCGTATTCGTCATTGACTTTCTTGAAGTAATCCACGTCACCAATGATAAGACTTAGAGGACGGTTCTCTCTTTGGGATCGAGCGATCTCTGCTTTAAGTATACCGAGGATTGCCGAACGGTTCCACAACAGCGTGAGAAAATCTCTCGTCGCTTGAAACTCCGCTGCGTCCCGGGCCCTGGCCAGCTCACTCTGCATTGCATCACCCATCTTGACGAGTTGTTTGGTATGTCGGAGGAGTTTTCTGTACCGTATGACAAGATCTTTATAGTAGGACGCCCACGGCTCATCTTCCGGAAGACTGGAGGCGAGAATGGTTTCCGCTTCTCGAAGAGCTTTCTCCTCATCTTCAAAAATGGTGATTTCCGACACTTATGATGTCACTCCTCATGGATCTCAACAAGGTTGAATTTGACCGCCTCAAGCTCTTCCATGAATTCTTCTCCGCATTCCCGCGCCGTATCATTTTCCGTGTGGTACCGCCAGTCGATGGTAATCTTCTTTCCGTTTTTCACGGCGCGATCCAACATATCGAACAAATTCAGGAATACTTTCGAACTGCTACTGTTGAAATAGATGATTTCGAGATTCACTTGAATCGCTTGATCGGTCACGGTGTCCAGGTATTCATTCAGCCAATCGAATACGGGCGAATAAAACTTGGCGGCATTCTCCGGATAGGACTTTCCCTTGATCTCGAGAAGGCCCTTGCCCGCGTCAAAGCTAATATAGGGACTGGATTTGGTCGCCTCGACAACGAGATTGTCCATGCCAAGGCCTCCTCAAATTATTGTTGACATCGAGAAGAACGATCTGTGCTCGTCCACGGGCGTGATGGTGAACTCCAGAGGCTCGCTGGCCTTACGAGCCATCTCGATCAAGCCGAGGCCCGCGCCTTTAGTCTTGCCCAAATCCTGGGCCTTTCTCCGCTCCTCTCTATAGAGTGCGTTCAGTTCCTTGCGGTCCATTTTGCGTAAATCCTGGAGCTTACTTTCAAGCAGTTCGACATCGGCGTTCTCGATGAAATTCCCGCATTGCACGAAGAAATGTCCGTACGCATACCCCACGATGACGATTCCGGATCGAAGCTCCTCGCCGGATTCGTCTTTTGAAACTATTCTGTCGGCCGAATGACTGACAATGTTTTGCATCTGCTCCACAAAAACGGGGAATACACGGCCAATGATGCTCATCTGGGTCCCTTGCAGCTCCATTCTCTGCCAAAGCGTGGCTCCGATCCCTTCGACGACGCTTTGGGACGCTGAGCCGCAGAAGCAAAAGACTATCCCTTCTTTTTCCAGTCTGTTGTATAAGTCGAGCAAATCAAGGCTCATGGCGTCGTCCCCTCCTCCCTGCAATCGTGAATCCGAGAACAGTAATGTCGTCGACTTGGGGCTCATCGCCTCTATAGCTCTCAAGCGCTTGCTCGAGGAGAGCTTGCTGTTGGCCCATCGGCTTCGCCCAGTGATCGATCAGAAAACGGATAAAGCGCCGCTTTCCAAATGGGAACCCACGAGAGCCGCCAATCTGATGAAGCAGCCCGTCGGTAGTCATATACAACGACATCGGCGAGTCAATCGTGATCATGTGGTTGGTGTAGCGGTGCGAAACATTTGATCTTTTATATCCAATTGGCTGTTTGTCACCCTTGATCTCACGGACTTCACCGTTGACGCAACAGTAAAGAGCTATTTTGGCTCCGGAAAAAACGACGCGGCCCGCCTCGGGGTCAACACTGCATATTCCGATATCGAGGCCGTCGTCGGACGGCGATTCGGAGTGGTGCTGGTTAAGGGCCCGCTTGACGATTCGGTTCAACTCTTGAAGAACAGCCGCCGGGTCATGCAATCCCACATTTCGCCGGGCCTCGTCCAAGCTGGATCCCGCAATCATGGTCATGATTGATCCGGGAACTCCGTGCCCCGTACAATCGATTACCGCAATCAGGAACCGGTCAGCGATGGAGTTGAATCTGTAGATGTCGCCCCCAATGACATCCTTGGGCTTCCAGATGACGAAGAAGTCATCGAGGTGCGCAGCCATTTCCTCTCTGTTGGGCAGAAATGCCGTTTGTATGGTACGGCCGTATTGGAGGCTGTCTATGATCTGGGCATGCGCTTCGCGAAGCTGTTCGTTCGCCCTCTGCAATTCCTTTTCAATAAGGCGCTTTTCCCTCAGTGCCTCAATCATCGTATTGAAAGCCTCCGAGAAGTCGCCCAAAAAATCAACACGCTGACTGAGATCTCCTCGGGCCACCTGCTGTGTCTGCCATGTGAGATGCCTCAAATGCGCGTGCAGGTCCTTGAACGAAGACACCAGGAAATTGCGATGCGGGGGATCGACGTTCAAAACTCCTTGCGAGAGCGCAAAGATAAAATCCTGGGCTTCCGCGAACCCTTTTATGAGAGCGTTGGTCGCCTGAAACAGACGGGCGAGGTCTTCGCGATCGCAAACATCATCTTCTAAAAGGACGTTGGGCGTTTGGCCTCTGAGCAGACTCAAAATTGCTTCAGTGGCTTGATCCAGCGTCGACATGGCCACAGTCTCCCGAAATGCTGTTACTCTTTGGGCTTGACGTGGAACCTGCAGGTTCTCTCCCCGGACGCCCAGCAATCCACTTCCTTCACATCAAAATCTCTTCCTGTATATGTATTCAGTATCCCGGCGATAAATCCTTCATCGTAGTCGCAGACGGTCTCGCCCAGAAGGGGTAAACCGGAGCAATCGAGATCCTCGGAAACGGTAAGCGTGAATTCCATCTTATCTATATTGGATTTCTCAACCCGTAATATGCCCACATTCAAGCTTTTCAATTTTTCCTGCAGCTCTGCAACAAAAGCTTCAAAGCCGAGTTGCCGGTTCAACAAATTGAGGCAGAACTCCGATCCAGCCAGTTTCCCGGCTTCTACGAGGATTCCGTTTGCCGCTTCGACTCCGTACTTGCTGATGAGGACGTCTCTCAGTGTATATTGCATCAAGCGGTATACCGACACCAATGTGGTGGGGCCCAGATTCGGCCGGCCCTCCTCAATGTTCCCCAAGTCCGCCCATTTGAAACGATAATCGGTTCGCTCTTCTTTAAACATTGCTGCACATCCCGCCATGCCGTCTTATTTCAAACTGAGGTGGACCCCTCCGCACGCAATAGCGCGAATCATTCCTCAAAACCCTCAAAGCACCGAAACGGCCGCCCGCAAGAATAGCACTTGATTAACGTATAGGCGCCGTAGGTCAACGAGTCAAGCATGATCTTATATGTCTGATGACGCGTCGCGTCTCACGCAAACGCCCAGAAGGCGCCTTCAGGCAGCTGAATGCATCGACCCGTACGAACCGACATGCAAGGTGCTGTGAGCAATTCGTTCGGCGTTTCCCAGTGGTACCTTCGTCCCGGACAAAACCATCGGAGGCCCCTTGGTCCACCGTTGCGGGGATTACCATGAAAAAGAGCATTTCCTGACTCCCACCATATTCGGCGGTGGTCAACGAGTCAAGGGGGGGCAGGTGTGAGACACAATGGTACGGCCGTGGAGGCCTGAGTGTGATATATGGTGGTTGCCGACAATTGTGCCCGTTTCGCTACGAGATGGCCGACGAGACGAGTCCAGGCAAGCGGAACGTGCTTCATTTCTGGAGAAACAGGAATCTAGTTGCCACTCTGAGTTCCCGCCCCTTTCATGCCGATGACACGCTTTTCGGGGAGCGACGGATCTCTCACGAAGAATCGGTCAGAAATTCGGGCAGTGGCTATGAAATCAGCGCCTACAAACTTTGCAACAAGGGAGTTCGCCAATGAAGATTCGCATCACCGTCGGGAAAGTCACGCTCACAGCAGAGCTCAACGACACCGAAACCGCTCGGAAGATTGCCGCCACGCTGCCACTCCGCTGTTCCTTCAACACGTGGGGCGACGAGATCTACTTCTCGATCCCGATAGAGGCTCGTCTCGACGAAAGCGCGCGCGAAACCGTCGCGGTGGGTGACCTCGGATACTGGCCCTCCGGCAAAGCATTTTGCATCTTCTTCGGCCCAACGCCGGTCAGCCCTCCGGGCTCAATCGTCCCCGCTTCCGCGGTAAACATCATCGGCAAAGTGCTTGACGACGCCACCCTATTCAAAAGCGTCATGAACGAGCGCCAAGTGCTCGTGGAAGCAGCCGAAGAGTGAGAGGGGCGGGAGGAGATGAGCGGCAGGCCGGGAATCGCCGAGGGAACCCATTTTTCAGCAAAAAGGGTCATCTCGAATTCCCTCCCCAAAAACTTTATGATTTTGGGCAAACAGCTCCCCTGCGCTCCGCGCAGTTTGCATCCAGGTGTGGTTCAAGGCGAGCGCGAATTCACGCTGATGTTATTCGCCGAATCTGTGTAGGGGCAGACCCGTGTGTCTGCCCGGATCTGGGCGCATACGTGGGTGGCCCCTACAGACCCGTCGTACTATGTCGGCAACTACGTATGATCCTGCCATCACAGAACCCACTGCGATCTGAACGCCCTACCCTCAGCCTGAAATGAGGTGCAGTCAAGCGCTCATCTTTTCCACGCGTTCCGCCAGGGCCGGCGAATCCAGATCAACCGTCACCCGCAGCGCCTTCATCCCGTGGACACCGGGCAGGTCCTCGATTTCAAGCGATTCGACGTCACCGGCGAGGAACCCCTGGTTCCGCAAAAAGCTTATGTGCCGCTGTGCTTCTTCCCGTTCGTCGGTGTGAGTGTAGACAATTGCGATTTTGCCCGGCTGGGTGAGCCGTTCGCCGGTCGGGCGGACCACGGCCTTATCCAAGCGGGAGCGGATGATTTCGTCTCCAATGTCGTACGCTCCATCCACGTCGAAACGCTTTTCGTCAAATCGAAAACGGACTGACAGGGGCTGATGCCTGACGAGAATCAAGTGAGCGGATTCCAGAGGCACTCTGAGCTCCTTCTTGAGCCGCTCCGAGTGCCAAGCCATGCCGGACGCCACCATGAGCTGCCACATGCGGAGGTTCTTCACGTACAGCTCATTGAACCCGCCCCTTTCGCACATGGAGTCACCCAAGTAGATGACGTAGCTCACGCCGTCGGTCTGGTGCTTGTCGAAGTAGTGCGGAAAGACGCGCTGGGCTTCAGCCTGCTCCCGGTCCAGATACTGGACCATACAGCGATTAAACGCGGCGACGCTTTGTTCGAATTCTTTGCGTCTCGTGTATACGGTGCCGATCTTCGGGTCGATCGCTGACTCGTACGCCTGCACAACGCCCGCCACCTCCGGCCCAAAGCTCTTCAGTACTGGAAAAAGCGGCTCCACCTCGGTTTTCAGGAAGTTCACGGAGGAAATGTGGTCCCCCGAATTGAATCCTCTGGTGATTTTGTCGGTCAAGGCCTGTGCGCGATGTTCCAGGTCTTGAAGCACCGGCAACGTCTTCGCGGCCGATGCCGACCGGATCACGTTGAGCGCCAGGGTCAGGTGCTCGGTGAGGTCGGCCTGTATGGCCTGGGTGCGGACTTCGGAAGAGCCTCGGATGTCGGACGAACCGTAGAGTGGATAAACGTCCCGGAACACGATTGGCTCGAGATCGTCAGCACCGCGAGCGGCCCTTCCTTCGATCAATTTCAGCGCGGCCCGACGGAAGCGCCATTCCACTGACGGGTGCACCGCCGTGCATTTTTCTTTAATTATTCGCTCGACATAGTTGTTGAGTTCCTCGTGGGTGCGCGTCATCGCCATCGCGAAAAGCGGCAATAGCTGCCCAACAGTCACCTGATCGCCCGATCCGATGCCGCCGGCATCCGGGGATTCAAGCTTCAGCGCTCCAATTACTTCGCCTTGATATTCCAAGGGAGCCACGAGCAACGAGCGGACTCCCTGGGCGACGAGCTGCTCGTCAACGGGGGTGAGTGTGGGTTCCGCGTGGAAGTCTCGCACACGAATCACGCGGCGCTCCGTCACGGCACGATGAAATACCGACCCGGCAAAGTTGCTCAATGGAATATACGCGGACTCAGAAAACACATAAGAGCCCTGAGAGCAGCACCCGCTGGTCAGACCGAGCACCTGATCGCCCTGGATGGCAGTGATCTTCGCCGTGAGCTTCGGATTTTTGAACAGCGTTCTCAACCGCTCCTGAAGTCGCTGAAACCCTGTCCACGAAAAGAGCGAGTCCCGTTCGATGAAATCCCGTTCGATGGCCGACATTACTTCTGACGCGGTTACATCGTAAGCGTACATTACGCCCAGGCCTCGAAACTCGAAGTTCTCCGGCGGCATGATTTCCGCCAGTACCTCGGGTTCCCGCAAATGTTCCATAGCCAAGAGACGTTGCTCTGCGGAGAGTGACTCCGTCCCGGTGGTACGGTGAACCTCGACAAAGCGGAGGTCGGGCCTCATGCGGTAGTGGCGATCCAGACCGGTCTCCGGATGAGATACCGTCCTGACGTACGGCGTCATCCACGTTTCCCTGACACCGTAACAGGTCTTGAGGATATGAGCAAAAGCCCGTATCGAGAGATACCTGGCGAAGTCAGGATCGTCCCACCGCGGTGTGCCCCGAAGGCGGCAATTCTCATCCAGCAGGAGCTGCTGCATAACCGGTGACGAGTAGATAGCGCGTACCGTAAACGGTATGAATCCGCCGAAGGGGTCGCTGTCCCACATGGCTGCCGGGAACACAGTGCTCATCAAACTTGTTACCAAGCTTTTGTGCCGTTCCAGGAGAGAGAGGTCCTCGACAGGATGCTCGAATTCCGGGACCTCAGCGACCTTCTTCAAGAGGATGGGGAGCAGTTCGTCATCATCAGGGCCCGCGGTTTTCGCCTTCTCTTTCAGGAAATCGATCAGCGGCTTGAAACTGAGCACAGACCGGAATGGAAATCCTGGGACTCTTTCATTCATGGTGTAGACCTCCGTGGTCTGGACCCAACTATTGACGTGGCGTGGGGTATGTGACGCCGGGTACCGCTACCGGCGACCGTATTTGTGAAACGGAGCATTTACGCACCGTACTTGGCCTGTCTCAAGGCGTGTGCGGTCACAAGGTTCATCAGGTACGTGGCCCTGAACTGACCGAGCGCACCGCTCAAGCATTGTGTCTCCCCGAAGCCGGTGACGTCCGGGTTTGCCCTGGTGGTTCCCGGCGCCCAGAGTAGCACCGGCACCGGGTGCCAACTGTGGGACCTCAGCACGGACGGAGTCGAATGATCGCCTGTCACCACCACGACATTGGGTTTTAGATCCAGAATCCGCGGAATGATACGGTCAACCTTCTCGATCTCCGCGACCTTCGCGTCGAAGTCGCCGTCTTCTCCTCGGCTGTCCGTGTATTTGTAGTGGACGAAAAAGAAATCGTAATCATTCCACAGCTTGGCGAGCGCCGCGAGTTGGTCGTCCACGTTCGCCAGCCCCTGGATGAGGTCCATACCCACGAGGCTCGCTAAACCCTTGTACATTGGGTACACCGCAAGCGCCGCTGCCTTGAGCTTGAAGACCTCCAGGAAAGTCGGAAGTCCCGGAGTCCGGGACCAGCCCCGCAGGGTCACCATGTTGGCGGGATGTTCGTCCTTGATGCGGACCCGCACCGCGTCGACCCACTGGTTGACGAGGTCCGCAGTGCGCCGCGCTTCAGCCGTGTCTTTCTGAGCCTCTACCACCAGCGGCTTGAGACCTGTCCTCTGGGGGTCCGTCTCGTTTAGTGCTTCGGACAGACCGGGCGCCCTCAGGATGAGAGCGAATCGATAATCACGCACCGGCTTCACGATTGTTTCGACGCCGGGAAGCGCAATGTCCTCGATGAGTCCTACCATCCGCGCGCACTCGTCCGTCGAAATCCGGCCCGCCCGGCGATCGGTGATAACTCCGTCCCCGTCGACCGTACAGAAATTTCCCCGCGCAGCGACATCGTCGTCTGTCAGTTGCAGGCCTATGCCCACTGCCTCGAGTACTCCCCGGCCAATGAGGAAGCTCAGAGGGTCATACCCGAACAACCCGAGGTGACCGGGTCCACTGCCCGGCGATATGCCGATGTCAACCGGGTGAAGCAGTCCGGTCATCCCTTCCCGTGCGAGGCGATCAAGGTTGGGCGTGGCCGCGGCTTCAAGCTCGGTTGGTCCGCCCGGAGTCCTCGGCAGGCCGCCCAGCCCATCCATCACGAGCATGACGATTTTCGTCGTACCCGTTTGCGTAAGGGTTCTTGTCAGATTCAGATCAGCCATTGTTCCTACGCCTCCCCAGTAAATTGCACCCGGTCCGGGTCCGGCGGCCCCGTGGCCTCCTCAAGGGCCCTCCGGAAACGAGGAAGATAGATGAGGTCGAAGACCTCGCCTTTATCGGGGAACAGGGCAAGAGCATAGCGTCTCGCCCCGTCAATAAGCCTGTGGGCTTCTTCGCGGCTCATGGGTGTGGTCATCAGGAGCCGGACGACCAAGTCCGTCACGAACCGCACCATCCGGATTTTGCGGTTCTCGTCTCTGATGAGGTGGTCTTTATCCGTCACGATCAGCCTCCTGAACCCCCATGATACCTCACTTTAACATAGTAAACATTACAATGTGTGGGGGCGAGGATACGGACCCCGAGAGTGACCGGCAACTAAACAACACGCTTCAGCGTTTGTTGTTTTCGTTCATTTGCAGCTAGAATACCGGAGGTGCTGTTCAATTCAGGAGAGTTGAGCTGGCGGCGGCTCCTCTCGCACGGTCGTCAATCAAGTTCCCGAAGGAGTTGTGTTATGGGTAAAAGGCTTGAGATGATTGCTGCAGTTATCACTTGCGCGGCGCTGTGCCTGTCCATCGCCGATGCGCAGGTTACAGATCAGCGCGCAATCAGAGTGGATGGCGCGGCGGTTTCCGCGGACCAGGTTCAGGCATGGGCGAAAGAATTCAGCGCAGCCAATCCCGGCATCAACATCGTGGTTCAGGGTACCAGCGCCGGTAAGGGTATTAAATCGCTAATCGACGGGTCCGCAGAAGTTGCAATCGCCAGCCGAGACCTCAACGATAGCGAAAAGAAAGCGGCTGCAGAAAGGGGGTTGCAACTTCAGGAAAGGCTAATCGGATACTCCGGAGTGTCCGTTGTCACAAGTCCGAAAAACCCTGTCGACGAACTCACCATCGAGCAGCTCAAGCAAATATTCACCGGTGAGATTACCAATTGGAAACAAGTAGGCGGCCCCGACGCGCCGATCAAAATGCTCTCGACGAAAGTCCCCGAATCCGGTGGTGCGGTCTTCTTTCAGCAACGGGTAATGGATGGGAAGCCTTTCAGCCCGAACACGAACTTCATGGAGTCTTTCTACCTCATCGTGAAGGTGTGCTCCATCTCCGAGGACCTAACTATCGGCATTGCACCGGCCGCGTGGGGCGCCAAAGGCACCAAACTCATAGCGGTCAAGAAGGACGCTACGTCTCCAGGAGTCCGCCCTTCCGAGCAGACTGTCCGCGATCGCTCTTACCCGATTACCTTGCCATTCAAATTCTACTGGAATGGTCGGTCCGTAGACCAGAGAGTGACGCGCTTCGTGGACTTTTGCGTGAGCAAAGGATTGGGCGGTCAAGACAAATAAGGAAACGGACCTGTTGTGCAATGCATTGCTGCATCGGCTTCCCCGGCGGCAAATCGACCGGTTTCAATCAACGGTCCCAGCGGGGGAGCCAGGGAGGTTGATTTGCAGGTTGACCGGGTGGTACCCGTTAGGGACGAAATGGCATACCTATAGTGATTCTTCAGAGTTGTTGCAGAATGGAACCACACTGCCGGTCAAGCCGGCAGCGCCGCTGACGATTCAATCCGTCATTACTTTGGAGAATTGCCCTAACTGTTGTCGGAAGGAGGCTCCACGCCGAAGAGGGTCCGGTAATACTCTTCTTCTATGGTCTCCGGACTGCCTGCATGGATGGTAATAAGGTGCCTGAGGTGGACCAGACTGTCCATGTCCATCTTCGTGAACTTGACGGCGATGCCGTCAGGTTCGACGCGGACGACGTCAGCTTCAAGACGTATACGTAAGAGGCTTGCGGGCCCGATGAGGTCGATCTCCACTTGGCAAATGGAGTCGAGCGGCAGCGTTTCCCCGGTAACGACGAACATCCCCCCAAGGCTGATGTTGCGCATTCGGCTGGCGCTTATACGTTGGGTGTCGGTTGACAGCCTGATTTCAGTCTCGAACGGTATCCGCGTGAATTTTCGCTTTTCCGTACCGGACATTGCGCTGCCTCTGGCACCCTGGTTGCGTACAGGTCAATTGTGAATTTGTCACGTCAAACACGAACACGAAGCGTTCCGGAAGCAAAACCCGGACCGCGACCGTTCTCATAAGCGGGCGGCTCCGCCCCGTGGACTCGAAGACCGAAGGCGCGCTGACTCCGCATCGCCACCTGCAGCTGTTGCGAAAGGTCCCGAGCCGCAACCGTCCCCGGAACCTTGTGCCCCGCCCTAGCCGATCAGGCGTTGGGAGCAAGGATCATGGTCATGTTCCGGCCCTCGAACTTTGCCGGCTGTTCGACCTGGGCCGCGTCCCCCACAAGCTCGAGAAGCTTGTCGAGAACCACGCGGGCCTGTTCCGGATGGGTGATCTCTCGCCCGCGAAACATGATTGTGACCTTGACCTTGCAGTTTTCGGCAAGGAAGCGCTTAAGCCATTTGACCTTATATCCCAGGTCATGTTCCTCGGTCTTGGGCCTGAGCTTGATCTCCTTGACCACGACCGTCGCCTGCTTCTTCTTGCGTTTGTGCTCCTTCTTGGTTTCTTCGAAGCGGTACTTGCCGTAGTCCATGATCTTGCAAACGGGAGGATCGGCATTGGGCGCCACCTCAACCAGGTCAAGACCGTACTGTTCGGCTTTTTCGAGAGCCTCGGCTACAGTCATTATGCCGAGCTGCTCTCCGTCAGGAGAAACGACCCGGATCGCCGGTGCGATAATGTTCCGGTTCACCCTGACTTTGGGTTCCGAAGTGGCAGGACCTCTTGGTCTTGCTCTCATGAACAAAGCCCCCTTGATGAGAACCCGTTGGCTTCAAAGCCGGACGAATGTGTCATGAACGATTCGCTGCCTCCTTATGAAATAGCGACAAGAACTCCTCCACGGAGAGAACGGTAGTGGACCGATCGCCACGCTTGCGAACAGCGACGGTCCTGTTCGTCATTTCGTCGTCGCCGACGATGAGCATATACGGAACCTTCTGGTTCACCGCCTCACGAATTTTAAACCCGATCTTCTCGTTGCGCAGATCTTCTTCCAGTCGCACTCCTTCCTTTCGCAGTATTTCAGCGATCTCCCTGGCGTAGGAGTCCTGTCGGTCGGTGATATTCATGACGATCGCCTGAACGGGCGACAACCACAAAGGAAAAGCTCCTGCGTAGTGCTCGACGAGCACGCCCAGGAAACGCTCGATCGCGCCCAGCACGACCCGGTGAATCATCACCGGCCGTTTCCGCACCCCGTCGGAATCCGTATACGTCAAGTCGAAACGCTCGGGCAAGGTGAAATCACATTGGATCGTGGCGCACTGCCACGATCGGTTGAGCGCGTCCTTTAACTTGATGTCTATCTTAGGGCCATAAAAGGCACCGTCGCCTTCATTGATCTCGTAGTCCGCTCCCTGCTGTTCCAGCGCTCTTTGCAGCGCATTTGTGGCGCGTTCCCAGTCTTCGTCCGTCCCGATGGACTTCTCAGGACGGGTGCTGAGTTCCATGGTGTACTCGAACCCGAAGATCGCCATCACGTCACCAACAAAGTTGATGATTCCGTTTATTTCATCGTTGAGCTGATCGGGAGTGCATAAAATGTGAGCATCGTCCTGAGTGAACTGCCTCACCCTCAGCAGACCGTGCAGGACGCCGCTCTTCTCATGGCGATGTACGGTCCCAAGCTCGAAGAAGCGCAGCGGGAGGTCCCGGTACGACCTGATCTTGCTCTTGTAAATGAGCATGTGGGACAGGCAGTTCATTGGCTTGATGCCGTAATCCACATTATCCACCGAGGTGAAGTACATATGATCGCGGTAGTTGTCGAAGTGCCCTGATCGCTCCCACAACTCCTTTTTCAGTATTGTCGGGCCCATCACCATCTGATAGCCCCGCTTCAAGTGTTCCACCCGCTCGAATTCCTCAATCAGGTACCGGAGCATCGCGCCTTTAGGGTGCCATATGACAAGCCCCGGGCCCACTTCGTCCTGGATGGAGAAAAGGTCAAGCTCACGGCCGAGTTTTCTATGATCGCGCTTCTTGGCCTCTTCAATAAGCTCCAGGTGCCGCTTGAGCTCCTTCTGAGCAGGGAACGCCGTCCCGTAAATGCGCTGGAGCATCGGGTTGCGCTCGTCCCCGCGCCAATAAGCGCCCGCCACCTTGGTCAGTTTGAACGCTTTGATGAATCCGGTATTCGGCACGTGTGGTCCGCGGCAGAGATCGGTAAACTCGCCTTGCGCGTATAGACTCACCTCATCGGCATCCAGCGCTTCGATAAGCTCGACCTTGTAGGACTCGTCCTTGTCCCGGAAAAAATCAATCGCCTCATTCCGGCTCATGATCATGCGTCGAAAATCGAGCTTGCTCTTGACGATCTCCTGCATCCTCGTCTCGATTTTCTCCAAGTCTTCCGGAGTAAAAGGCCGCGGGCTATCGAAATCGTAGTAGAAGCCGTCCTCGATCGCGGGACCGATCGTGATCTTGACCCCGGGGAAGAGTTCCTGCACGGCCTGGGCCATGACATGTGACGCGGAATGCCGCAGGATCTCAAGTCCTTCGGAGGTTGTAACGGGAATGAAAGCCAGCCTGCCGGATTCGGTCAACGGAGCCGACAAGTCGACTGCTGCTCCATTGAAACGCGCCGCGACGATATCGCGATGGTTTTCTATAGGACTATCCTTGAGGATATCTGCAGGAGTGATACCGAAAGGATAAATCTTCTCACCGTCTTGGTTTTCGATCTGAATGGAGAGGTTCATGCTCTGAAGGGATCGCATATACAACCGCACATCATACTAGGCCGCTGAAAAATCGGCACTGGCTTAATTCTCCTCCTTAATCAAGCGCCGGAGCGATCGCGGGACTGCGGCCGTTCCGTTATGGTAGGCGCGTGGGGATTTGAACCCCAGACCCTCACCGCGTCAAGGTGATGCTCTCCCCCTGAGCTACGCGCCTGCAAAATGAATCATTAACAACCCGCCCGAGCGTTGTCAAGTAAAACACGCTTATATAAAGGAGCTGGGAGTCCAGGATGGTCCTAGAGCTTCGACGCTCTCACGGGACCGGCCTGGGCCACGCCACAGGACCGCGTCTGAGCGAGCAATCCCCGGAGAAAGTCCACTGCAACCCGCTGGTTCCATTGCGCCGCTCCAACGCTGTAGCCCACAACATCCCCCCTGCAGTCGAGGATATATGTGGTGGGGAAGCCGGGCACTTCGAGGACCGCCTCACGCGCGGGGGTCACGAGAAATGCTGTCGGCTTGCCATTGAGGCTCATGGAACGCAGTGACAAACCTGTGCCGCCGTCAACGAGCACCGGAAAAGGAAGTCTGTGGTGCGAGACATGGCCGGCTACCATCGCCGGAGGGTCGACAAGATTGACCCCGAGGATCTCCAAACCGGATGGTCCATACGTTTGCTTGAGGGCTTGGAGCGCCGGCTCGGCGATTCGGCAGGCTGGGCACTGAATGGACCAGAAGTGAAGAAGCACCACCTTGCCTCTGAAGTCACTCAACGACACTCGCGCTCCTGTGGAAGTGGTAAACTCCAGGTTAGCAATCTTATGCGGCCGGGGCATCAGATAAATATTGGCCTCGGAAGCGAGCGCGGAAGGGTTGGCCGCAGCCGGTGTTGTGCCGACAAGGAGAGCGGAGAGGAGAATAAGGGCTGCGGTAGACAGAGAGAGGGATTTCATGGCGCCTCCACAACATAACATAATAGCAATATCCGCATTCTCATATTCCTGCCCGCCTGTCAAGACCTTTCGAGTCCCGCCACCGGAGGACGCAATTGATCAAGCGCCTACATCATGGTATGACGGACCTCATGGACAGTGCAACAATACAAGCTGTGCTCGTTGAGGTCAACGGGGTCGGTGTGCTTCTCAAGGGCCCGCCAGGCTCCGGCAAGTCTCTTGCAGCGCTTCGTCTCATGGACCGCGGCCACCGCCTTGTGGCAGACGATCTGGTGGCGGTCACGGTCGGACCGGAGGGTGCACTCATCGGCCGCTCGCCGGAAGACGACGTACATGTTGAAATCCGAGGACTGGGGGTGTTCCGAGCGAAGTCCCTGTTCGAGCGAGGTACTGCGCGGTCCGCGTGCATTAATCTTGTTATGGAAATCGATCAGTACGATCCTATGGCCGACGCCGGAAGGCTCACGCCTCAGGTCAGCGAAATGCCGCTTTTCGGGACTACCCTTCCGTGCGTCCGAGTACCACTGCCGCAAGGTGCGGACTGTGCACTGATCGTGGAGCTCCTCGCGGGAAGATTTGCCCGCAGCGGGATGGTGACGACGGAATGAACAGGAAAGTTGTCGTTATCACGGGCATGTCCGGTTCAGGCAAGTCCACTGCGGCTCGGACATTGGAAGATCTCGGATATTTTTGCGTGGATAACATCCCGGTGGACCTGTTGCCGAAGCTCTTGGAACTTAGCGACTCCAGCGGCGGTGAACTGGAACGGTTGGCCTTAGTGATCGATCTTCGGCAGAGGGGCTTTATTCCGCGATATTCGGTGGTGTCCACATTTCTGGAATCGATCGGAACGCCGGTAGAAGTTCTCTTCCTCGATGCAAGAGACGAAGTGATTGTACGCCGCTACAGCGAGACGCGGCGGCAGCACCCCCTGGTTCCCGATGGCCCCC
>JAIWNO010000201.1 GCA_020216785.1 Desulfomonile sp. | reverse complement strand
TGATTGACGGCATTCGGAAGGAACGGGAACAACTCCGTCAGATCAGAGAAAAAGCCGACTGGGTGATCGATACCTCAGACATGACCGTGCACCAGTTGCGGGAGGATATCAAAAAGATCTTTGGCCCCCCGGCCGAAGACGGGCTGAGGGTGGTGGTGAACTCATTCGGATTCGGCAAAGGTGTGCCCGTGGAGTCCGACTTGGTGCTTGACGTTCGCTTCCTGCCAAATCCATACTTCGTGCCGGAACTGAAAAACAAGACCGGCAAAGATCCGCAAGTAGCAACTTGGATCACATCCCACGATACTACGATCAAGTTCTTGGAAAAACTGGATGGACTGCTTATCTTTCTTTTACCTCTTTACATCAAGGAGGGGAAGCAGTACCTTACAGTTTCCGTAGGGTGTACCGGTGGACGGCACCGATCGGTGACGATAGCCGAATATATTTACGAACTCCTTAAAAAGAACGGCTACACGAATGTCGAGGTGAGACATCGCGAGCTCGGCGATGCTTTCCCGCTCCAGGAAAATCGGTAATCCGGCTGAGAAATCAATTCGGACACGCGTTTATGATAGGAATTCTCATATCTACGCACGGCGAGCTTGGCGATCAGTTCATTAGGACGGCCCGTATGATCGGACTGACGTCGGAAGAGCATTTAACAACGATCTCCATCGATCCGGCCGATTCGCCGGAAAAGTTGGTGGATCGGGTCCAGCGGGCCATCAAGAAGACCGAAGCGGGCGACGGAGTGCTCATCCTTACGGATCTTTTTGGGGGTACCCCGACTAATATTGCCCTATCGTTTCTTGAACCGGGCAAGGTCGAAGTCGTTACGGGCTTGAACCTCCCGATGCTCATCAAGGCGATCAATGCCCGAGAAGGCAACGATTTGGCAACCTTGGCCAAAATCGCCGCCGAGGCCGGCAAGGAAAATATCTACCTCGCCGGAAGCGTTTTCGGGGGGCGACTCGCGCGCAAAGGCCGTGTAAACACGGTATCGTGATTGCCTTTCAGTTGGCGTGGATGTGAGTGATGCCGATAGTACTGGTCAGGGTCGATGACAGGTTGATTCACGGGCAAATCCTCCAGGCGTGGCTCCCGTCCGTCAAGGCAAATGAGCTGCTCGTGCCCAACGACACACTGGCGGCAGATGAAACGCAGCGGGCAATTTTTGAGTCCGCAATACCACGCTCCACGCGCCTCATTATCGACACGGTGGAGCGTATTGCAGAGATCTTGCTCGAGAGTCACGATCGATCGGTCCGGCGGATGGTGATTGTCGAGCATCTTAGGGATGCTTTGCGGCTAAAGAGAGCAGGAGTGCCTTTTCAGAGGCTTAATTTGGGCAACCTTCGGAGCGCAGAGGGCACCCTGAGCCTAAGCAGAACAGTTTTTCTCGGAAAGGAATGCCTTCAAAACCTCAGGGAGATCGTCCGAGCCGGTGTGAACGTGGACTTGCAGACGGTGCCGTTCGAGAAACCTGTGGACCTGGTCGATGCTTTTCGCCCACTTGATCCGAACGTCTACAGGGACTTTTTTCCCGCGGGTGTCCTTCGGCCTTAGCGCTCCGTTTTGCAACACGGCAACGCGGCCTCGGCTGGGATAATGAGAAAAGGGTTGAAATCACTGGGTGGAGGGACAGACATCTTGCCTGTCCCTCCAATGCTGTCCGCAATACGTCACCGTATTCACGCCAGGGAGCACTACAGGATAAGATTCTAAGGGCGTTAACATCCGGTGCACCCTGATCCCCTTGCAGCGTGCGATCCATGATATACGAAGTCATCGTGGCAAGCGGAGTGGGGGGGCTTCTCTGGCTGGACAGGTTCCAAGCGTTTCAGGTGATGATTTCACGGCCACTGGTAGCGGCGCCGCTCATCGGGTGGCTCGTGGGAGACGTCAGGGCCGGTCTTGCGACCGGTATTCTTTATGAGCTCTTCTGGCTGGGGAGGCCGCCGGTGGGCGGGTACATCCCGCCAGACAGCACGCTGGCGGCAGTCGCTACTGCCGCAGTCTCCGGAATTGTGGCCGTTCAATGGGGCGCTGCGATAATGCCAACGGTGGTGGTGAGCTTCCTTGCCTTGTTTCCCGTTGCGCACCTCGGCAGGAGACTCGACACGCGGCTGCGGGTGGCCCTCGGCAAGTCGGCCGCTCTGGCGGAAGCGATGCTCAAACAGTCGCCCGATGCCAACTTGGCCCAACCGATGTTTCGCGCGTTTGCGCAAGGGTTCCTGTTCGGGTTCGCGGCGCTGGTTCCCGCGATTGTGATAGGGACCTATGTAGTGGGAGGCGTGATGGGTATGCTGACCCCGAAGGTCCTTCGAGCCTTGGAATTCGCTTACTACGTTATCCCCGTGATGGCGGCCGCAGACGTGATGGTCCACTCGCAGGAGCGGGAAGAATCGATCCTGTTCCTTATCGGATTCGTGGCCTTCCTTTGTGCAGGGATGCTTCTGGGCCTTTTCAATTTCGGACTATGACTACGGGCCCAGGACTCGCTGCACGCCGGATGCAGCAATCCGATCTAGACGACGTGCTTGCGATCGAACGTGTATCCTTTGCAGCACCGTGGAGCCGGGATGTCTTTCTCAAAGAATTGGCCAACCGGGCCGCCCGGTCCGAGGTTTTTACAGCGGATGACGGGGCGATCGTGGGCTATGTGTGCTTCTGGGTAGTGCTTGACGAGGCGCACATCCAGACAATCGCCGTACATCCGAATATGCGGGGTCGCGGATACGGCAGTGCCATCATGGGCCATGTTGAGGAGATCTGCTTGCGGGAGGGGGTGCGGCGCATTATTCTTGAAGTGGGCCGACGAAACACCGCAGCAAGGAACCTTTACCGGAAATGTGGATTTACCGCGATCGGGTTCCGGAAACGTTATTACGCGGAAATCGATGATGACGCGGTGGTAATGGAAAAATGGCTCACCTCCAGCGCCCAAGTCAACTCAGAATCAGGTGCGGATCTCCGGTAGCCGGCCTCGCTTTACTCGCCGCGGCGACTTTCCTACCCGCAGTCCTTTTCCTGTCCGTTGGAGGCGCAGCGGCGAGGCCCGACATCGCGGAGATGTTTTCGGAGCGGCGCCAAGAGCGGGAAACAATGGTCTTCACCCAGCTCAAGGGCCATTTCCGGACGGAGATCGCCGACAAGGTCGTCATAGATGCGATGTTGAAAGTGCCGCGCCACCTGTTCATTCCACCGGCAAACCGCGCCTTTGCCTATTACGACACACCGGTTCCCATTGGACACGGTCAGACCATATCCCAGCCATATATCGTAGCGCTGATGACTCAGGCCCTGGATGTGCGTCCAGGGATGAAGGTCCTCGAAGTCGGCACCGGATCGGGGTACCAAGCAGCCATACTTGCGGAGATCACTCCGCACGTTTTCACAATAGAGATCATCGAGCCTCTGTATAAGAACGCTCAGGCCGTACTTACCACATTGGGATATAGCTCGGTTGCCGTCCGCCTGGGGGACGGATACTATGGGATTCAAGAATACAGCCCTTTCGACCGTATTATTGTAACATGCGCCGCGCTCCACATTCCGCCGCCGCTCTTCGAGCAGCTCAAGCCCGGCGGAAAGATGGTCATCCCCGTCGGGGGGCCGTTCGAGACACAGCGGCTGCTCCTTGTAACCAAAGATCAGGAGGGGGGCCGAACATCGAAGACCCTGGAACTTGTGCGGTTCGTGCCGCTCATTCGAGGGACCGGTGAGGGGCGCTGACAGACCGACGACGTACGCAGCGCGCATGATTCCCGCGGTATTTGCCGTCTCGTTTGCCGCGATCGGGTGGCAGCTCGCGCTCATGCGATGTCTGCTCGTCGCGCGGTATCATCATTTTTCCTTTCTCGTAATCAGCTGTGCACTCCTGGGATTTGGCGCCGGAGGAACACTTCTGGCGGTAGTTGGCTCCCGCCTTGAAGCTCGTCTTGACACAGTGTTCCGCTGGGGTCTCTTGGCGTTCGCTCTGTCGATGCCCGCGTGCTTCCGTCTCGGTGAGCTTGTTCCTCTGGACGTTTCCTTTTCACCGGTGAACCTGGCTGCAAATCTCGGATGGTGGTTTCTCTTTTGGATTATTCACTTGGTCCCGTTCCTGCTGGCAGGCACTTTGGTCGGGCTCGCACTTATGGTTGGTCGCGGTGAGGGGCACCGACTTTACGCGGCGAGTCTTGTCGGGAGCGCGGCCGGCGCTTTGGTCACAGTGCTCCTGATGGGGTGGGTCCCGGAAAACCTCCTTGTCGTACCCATCGCACTCTCGGTGCTCGTCACGGGGCTCGTGCTCACACCGGATGGACGTTGGCATGAGACGTGGAAGTACACGGCAGCAGTCATCGTAGCAACAGCCGGGCTTGCAGCGAGCCTCGTCATGGGCGCAGACCGAGCATTTCCTCTTAACATCGACCAGTACAAAACGTCCGCGCACGCGCGGCGACTCGTGGATCAAGGAGGCGCGGAACTCGTCCGAACTCTCCGCGGGCCGCGGGGCCGCATCGATCTCTATACGGGTCCGTCCTTTCACACGCTCTTGTCGTTGGGTTCTGCAGTGAGCGCGCCCAACCTGGATCTTGTGCTCCGGGACGGCTTCCAAGCCGGAGTGCTCCCGCTCATTGACTCGCCGGGTCAGGCACGGTTCTTGACCCACACGCTCGCGGCGCTTCCTTACAAACTTCTCCAGCCCGAAGGAGTCCTCATCTTGGGTGACAGCGGCGGGACATCGCTGTGGCTCGCACGGCTGTGCTCGGCCCGCTCAATCGTGTTCGTGCATCCGGACGCCAACGTGGTCACAATCCTCAGGGAGCATCGGAGCAAAGTGCTCGACGATCCGCGCATCAGCGTGGTCATTTCCGACCCGCGCGCATTTCTCGACAGTACGACTCAAACTTTCCAAGTGATCCATCTGGCCGCGCTTGAAGGCTTTGCGGCGGGGAGTTCGGGTATCGGCGGTCTGAGGGAGGACTACTTAGGCACCGTGGAAGGGTTTGGTCAGTGTCTTGACGCGCTCGCGACAGGAGGGCTCGCAATCGCCGTGCGTGGCATCCAGGACCCTCCCAGAGACAACCTTAAAATCATCGGGACGTGGATCGAAGCCCTCGAACGCCGCGGAGCAGCAAATCCGGGCCGGTACCTGCTCATGGCACGAGATGAGCTGGCTTTTGCCACACTTGCGGCAAATGCCCCCATCGTCCCTGAGACAACGGCCCGCTTCGTCGAAGCGTGCAAGGCCATGTCCTGGGAGACGGAGTGGTTCCCCGGTGTGGACCGGGATCAAACCAATCGCGTGCACGTCCTGCCGGGGCCTGCCGGCGAGAAGATCTCGTGGTTCCATCATGCGGTCGAGAGGATGCTGTCGAAGGATCGGGCCGCATTCTATAGCAGCTGGTTGACCGATGTGAGGCCGGCGACGGACGACCGGCCGTTCTTCTACGATTTCTTCCGTTGGGAGTCTGTCTCCAAGCTGCAAGAAGTCTTCGGACCGCTATGGTTTACCAGGAGCGAGACCGGTTTTCTTGTGCTGGTGCTTGCCGCGGTATGGACCGCCGTAGTTGCAGCGGTGCTCATGCCGGCTCCGTTGCTGCTGCTGAGGCGACACCGCACCGGCACGACGCAGGTGGTCGGCGCGGCGGTAGTGTGTTATTTCGGCGTGTTGGGAATCGCGTTCATGGCGCTTGAGATGAGCTTTATCCAGATGTTTACGAGATTTCTCGGCGACCCGATCCTGGCAGCGGCCCTGGTAATGGGCGGTTTCCTTCTCTTTGCGGGCGGTGGGAGCGCAGTCCAGCCTCGGCTGGCGAGTCGTCTTCCCGGAGGAGTGATGACGCTAGCCGGAGGGCTGGCTGCCGTTATCGTCATTGAAGCGTGCGTGCTGCCGTGGCTGTTCCAGTCCGCGGCCCGGTTCCCGGGATGGAGTAAGACCCTGGTAGGATTAGCGGTAATCGCGCCGCTCGCGCTGCTGATGGGGATGCCTTTCCCCTGGGGCTTGTCAATGCTGCACCGCGGCGCTCCTGAAGCGGTTCCCGCTGCTTGGGCGGTTAACGGGTTCGCCTCCGTGGTTTCAACATCAGTCGCAGTGATAATGGCGATGGTAATCGGGTTCCGAAGCCTGTTGGCCGCGGCCGCATTGTTGTACGCGTTCGCGGGATTGGTAGGAGTGTGGCTGACGCAGGCGGGGAAGAGTGTCCGCAACAAGGTTGGGCCGAATGATTAATAATGTGGTTTAGAAGAGAGTGAAAACAATTGGTCAAAAAAAAGTTTCTCATATCAAATAATTCTTCTTGTATCACCGGAGAACAATCTATATAAGCTCATCCAGGCATTCGCCACCTTGCATCAACCCTTTGTTCTCAGGGGAACTTTCTTATGAGAACTTTATCTATTGTGTGCCTCGGGGCAGCGGCGCTCCTCTTCGCCTCATCGTGCGCCACGCTCCGCGTGGGGAGTCCCGTCAAGGCAACGTACAAAGCCGACAAGAGCGCGCCCAATCCAGCCGCGGACCCCCTCGAGCCTGATGAAGGATGGGCTGTGCGCTACATTCCGGGGCTCAGGGCCCTCTCACGTGCTCTTCCTGAGCCCACCGAAGGAAGAAAAAAGTTTGACCGGGAAATGAATCGGAAGTACCGCCAGTGGACCGATGAGACATCTCGAGAGTGAAGCGCCGGCACCTTGTTCACGCTCATGTTGCTTGAATGTGCTCAGTCGTGAGGGGCGCGTCCGTTCAAACCTGTCTGTCGCTGCAGGGACTGAAACAGTCCTACGGAACGCGGGACATTCGGCTATTGCCGCGTGGGCAAGTGCCTTCTTGCACTCGCGATGATATGACTCGACCGATCATCGCAAAATCGCTGTCTCTCAGACTTTCAAGGTGCTTATACCATCTCGGGAAAAAGCTGTCCCCGCGAAATGCACGGCTTTACTGAAAGAAGCTTACATCACCTTTGCCAACGCGCAGCACCTCGGGTTCGTCATCCATGAGACTGATTACCGATGAAGGCTCGGGGAGGAATGTTCCCGCGTCGATAACAAGGTCAACCTGTCCCTTGTACGCGGTCGCAATTTGCCTCGGATCGTCCAATAGCTGATCGTCCGGCATGCGAATGGAAGAGCTTAAGATGGGATTGCCGAGTTCGGCCACGAGGGCTTGACAGACCTCATTGTCCGGGATCCGAATACCGACTTCGTTACGCTTGGTAAGCACGATCCTGGGCACGAGCTTGGTGGCCTTCAGGATGAATGTGTACGGTCCGGGCAGGAACCGGCGCAAAATTCGATAAGCGGAATCCGTAACCTGAGCGTAATCCGCGATCTGTTTCAGGTCCGCAAAGACAAAGGACAGGTGCCGTCGATTGTCCATTTTCTTGATGCGGCGCACCCGATCGAGGGCTTTTCTGCTGTTGATATCGCATCCCAGCCCATAGACCGTGTCCGTGGGGTACACGATCACTCCTTCGGAGCGGAGCACATCAGCTACCCTCCGAATCCGCCTTGGCTGCGGGTAAACCGGATCAATTTGGAGAATCATAGCTCTATTCCGGTCTGTTGTCCCGGACTTCCGGATATGCGACCCTGCCGCTCACCAGGATGTCAGGGCCGCAACGCGAGCTCGTAACGTCTACGAGTCGAGGCGCTTCATCAAGTGTGGCGATACCTCGTCCGCCGACGCCTGATTGCGCTTCACTTCCGCCGATAATTATCGGGGCGTAGAAGAACAGCCCCCTGTCGACCACACGGGCCTGCAAGGCCCCCCACGCCAGACCGGCGCCCCCCTCGATGAGAAGCGAGGTAATCCCAAGCTCGTAGAGACGCCTGAGAAGGTCCTCAAGATCCACGTGTGGTCCCTCACCGCACGGAATCACTCGAGCACCCCTTCGTTCAAGCGCCTTCACGCGAGCCGAGGGAGGGTTTTTGCGACAGCCGATTAACACCGACGCATTCGAATCGGAATTGAAGATCGCTGCATTTATCGGCGTCCTGAGGTTGGAGTCAACGATGACACGAATCGGGTCGCGGCCGCGTTTCCCCTTCAATCGCGTGGTCAGGAGGGGATCGTCTGCCAAGATCGTTCCCACACCCACCATCAGTGAGGAGACGCGGTTACGCAGATTGTGAACTTTCATCCGAGAAGCCTCAGACGTTATCCACTTGGACATGCCGGTACGAGTCGCGATCTTTCCATCGAGGCTCATGGCCAGCTTCAGATAAACAAACGGCCGCCGTAGGGTAATGTGCGTAAGGTAGACTTCGTTAACGATACGACAGTCCGCTTCCATCACCGGCCCGATCACTTCGATACCCGCGCCGCGGAGGGTGTCCGCTCCACGGCCCGGGACGTCAGGGTTGGGATCTTCGGTGCCGTACCAGACCCGCTTGATTCCTGCCCCAAGGATTGCCTGGGTGCACGGCGGGGTCCGGCCGTGGTGGTTGCAGGGCTCCAGGGTGACAAACAGGTCTGCATCCCGTGCCAAGGCGCCGGCCTCGCGAATGGCTTCGATTTCCGCATGTGGTTGTCCAGCGGCTTTGTGGTACCCTTGGCCAACCACCTTGCCGTCCTTGACGACAAGCGCGCCAACCACAGGATTCGGGTCGGTCTTGCCCAATCCGCGGCGGGCCAGCCGCAGGGCGCGAGCCATGAAATGTTTCACTTCACTGGGAGTCCTGGATACCCTGGTTTTCATCCGGGGGGCCATTCTGGGCTAGAATTTGTTCTCTGTTTTCCTTGAGTTCCGACAGTTCCTTGATCTCTCTCATAAATTCTTCGATGTCCCGAAAGCATCGATATACGGACGCGAACCGTACGTACGCCACATCATCCATGTTCCGAAGCTCGGCCATGACCCGCTCTCCGATATAGGAGACATTGATCTCCTTTTCCGGTCGTTCCATGAGGTCCTGTTCGATTGCATCGGCCACGGCCTCTATCTGATCGATGCTGATGGGCCTCTTTTCACAAGCCCGACGCATGCCTTCGACAATTTTCCTCGGATCGAAAGGCTCCCGGCGGCCGTCTTTCTTGATGACGAACGGCAGCATCTCCTCGATCTTTTCGTATGTGGTGAACCGCTTCTTGCAAACGAGGCACTCCCGACGCCTGCGGATAACCGCGTTATCCTTGCCGAGGCGCGAGTCGATAACTCGGTCGTCTATGGCGCCGCAGGCAGGACACTTCATTATCAACCGCCTCCGGAAAAGGTCCGTCGTGAGAGAGCCGTATCAAAATATCTATAACGAATCCCGGCATTATGCAAGCACTATTGAGAATTTTGTTCGTATTTGGAGCGGTGATAGGTTGCGCGGAGAAGCTTTGGAGTCGAACAGGTGTGCTGGGGACAAGTGAGAATCCGACGGTGCGGACGGGATTCAAAGACCAAGCTGCGATTGTCGGAATTCCAGGCCTATTTCAAAGCTATAGTGAATTCGCGTCGTGAATTTGGGATCGGTGGGACAGGCACCCCCCCTGTCCGAAGATGACGGGCAGCCCCGCATTTTGCGGGCGCCCTCCCACCAGGTCAATTCTGATCTCTAACACGGGTCAATAGCCGATTTAGACTACTGCCGAACTCGCTCTTCGTGTAGGGCAGACACCTCATGGAGTTGCCGGAGCGTTCCCGCGATCAGGTCTGCAAGACCCGACTGATACTTGACGTACTTGGGGCAAATAGCCAGGATTTGCCGGCAGAGTTCTCGGCATTCCATATAGTTCCCGCTCGCTTGGTCGAGTTTGGCCAACCCCACGAGAGGCGCCACCATGTCGAGGTCTTCAGCGCGATTGGTCGCTTCAGCTGCGACTCTGGCTTTCTGATACAAGGCCCTGGCTTCGAACAGCCGGTCCTGCTCCGCGTTCAGATCGGCAAGAGCGCACATAGTCTTGATCACGCGCGGATGAGATGGTCCGAGGACCTTCTCTTGAATGGCCAGTGAGCGATTGTAGATCTGCGCCGCTTCCGCACGATCGCCTTGAGCGCGGGTGATTTGTGCGACGAGATCCAACGAT